>NZ_NCGB01000002.1:0-109074 GCF_002278865.1 Sphingomonas sp. 28-62-11
GTGATCGCCGTGGTCCACAGCGCCGTGGAGCCGATCGCCGAAAAGTCAGGGAAAGTGAACAACCCAACGAAGGCGTCGAAGTCTGCGGCGATCGGCACCTGCACCAGATGTTTTGGCCCAAGCGCCCATTCAGGCTTAAACAACGCCAGCAAGGCATTGCCGACAACACCCATCACGACAACGACAAGCGGGCCGGGGAGCAGCTTGAACGGCCCCTGCTTGGGCTTAAACTTATCCCAGGCAAACAGAAAAACGGTACAGGTTATGCCGATAATGGCCGCCCCGGGGGTCAGCCGTTCGGTAAGGCTAATCCATAAGGAAGACAGCGTGTTGCCGCCGTCAGCTTCGATGAAGTTCTCGCTGCCAACAAATTCCTTTTCGAAACCAACCGCAAAGGGGATCTGTTTCAGGATCAGGATAAGGCCGATCGCCGCCAGCATCCCGGTGATCACCGATGACGGCACGAATTCGCCCAGAATACCGGCCCGCGAGATCGAGAAGGCGATTTGGAGCGCACCGGCGATCACCACCGCGGCCAGAAATACCTGATAACTTGGCAGGCTTTGAATCGCCTCAAGCACGATCACCGTCAATCCAGCTGCCGGACCGCTGACCGAGAGCGGCGAGCGCGACAGCAGGCCGACCACAATGCCGCCAACAATACCGGCTATAAGTCCGGAAAACAGTGGCGCGCCGGAAGCGAGCGCGATGCCGAGGCAAAGTGGCAAAGCCACCAGCGAAACGACAATGGAAGCAGGCACATCGGCCCGCCAGGCGGTTAACATCGAAACAGGTTTAGTCATTGGACTCCCGCGTCATCGAAGATGCATCAGCGCTGTCGACAATCGCAAACTCTATGCAATTGCCTTGCAGGACGCGGAACCCCTGAAAATGTTTCAAATGATTGCCGATCAGCAACGCTTTGCGTCTGAAGGCGATCCGCGTTCGCTATGGTATACGCCGTCATGGCATTCCGCATCAATCTTGCCTAAGTGAGCGATCATGGCACGTTCGACACGCTCTGTAGATTGGGGATTCCCGCGCTGGCGTGGCTATGGCAGCGGCCGCGAAGCCACCCAGGTGCGCCTGTGCGACCGTCATGGCTGTACCGAGCCGGGCAACTGCCCAGCCCCGAAATCGCCGAACAGCCCTGAACGCTGGTATTTCTGCCAGGTGCACGCCGGCGAGTATAATCGCGGCTGGAATTACTTCGAAGGGCTGACCGCCGAGGAGGCTGCAGCGCGTGAGGCCGAGGAAACCCGTGACACCTCAGGCTACACCGAATCCCGCCACAATAGTTGGGCAGGGCCGGGTGACGGCAGCCGATCGCGCGACGAAATGCGCGCGCTCGATTTGTTTGAGCTTGAACCCGATGCCGATTTCGAAGCCGTTCGGGTGGCGTGGCGCAAGATGGCAAAGGCCAACCATCCCGATGTTCGCCCCGGAGACAAGGATGCGGCCGCACGTTTCCAGGCGATCCAAGCCGCCTATGATGTTCTGCGCGTTGCCGAGGAAAATCGGCAATGGCGGGGACCTGCGTGAAGCATTTCGTCAAATCCAACTGGACGACCGCGCTGTTGGTTTGCGCCAAATGTTCGAAACGAATTGATGGCGGTTTCGGTAAGAAGGGCAAGCAATCGCTCGCCAAGGCGTTGCGGCAACAGCTGGGCGTCAAGCGCTTCCGCAAGAGCCCGGTCGGCGTGGTCGAGGTGAAGTGCCTGGGGGTCTGTCCGCGCGGGGCCGTTACGTTGGTCGATGCACGTGATGCCGGCAATTGGCGGTTGGTCCAGGCCGGTGCCGATCTCGCGGTGCTGGTCGACACGTTAGGGCTTGCAGACTCCAGTCCGAAAGCTCAATCGCCAGAATAGCGTGCCGCCGTTTCGCGGATTAGCCCGATCATGTTGGGGATACCCTGGGTGCGGTTGGAACTCAGCTGATTCTTCAAGTCGAACGGTGCTAGTGCGCCCTCGATATCGACCGCAGTGATCTGAGCAGGCGCCTGATCCTGCACCGTCGTCAGCACCAGCGCGATGATGCCTTTGGTGATCGCCGCATTGCTGTCGGCCAGAAAATGCAACGTGCCGTCATCGCGGCGCATCGGATAGACCCAGACCGAGGCGGAGCATCCCCGCACCAATGTGGCTTCGGTCTTCAACGCATCGGGCATTGGCTCCAGCGCGCGGCCCAGATCGATCAGCAGGCGATACCGATCATCGGCGTCGAGAAATTCATATTCTTCGTGAAGTTCGGTCAGGCTGGTCATGCCAGCCCCGCTAGCGGGATGGACCCTAGAGGTCCACCCCGGCGGCGATCGCTTCCAGCTTGCGGATGCGTTCTTTCAGATCGGCGATTTCGATGCGGGCGCTGGCGCTGGGGCCCTGTACCGCGGGCAGGGACTGGTGCTCACCGCGCATCAACTCCTGCTGCTTGAGCGAGAGCCAGCCGCGCCAGCCGGCCAGCGCCGCGAAGGTTACCATCGCCAGCCCGGCAAGCGTTGCGGTGGCGAGCGTGACATAGATAGTCGGGTCCATCATCAATGCTCCTAGCGATTGTCGCGCAGCTTCTCGATCTCACGATCGAGGCGGGCGGAGTTATCTTCATCGGTCGCGAGCCTTTCGAGCACGGCGATCCGCTCTTTCAACCTGTTCACTTCATCGCGCAGGCGGCGCGCATCGGGATCGCTGGCGAGCGACGGCGTTGAGCCGGTCGCTTCGTACCGGGCACGCAAAACCCGCGCACCCATCACCACAACCACCATCTGAACAACGGTGGTCCAGAGACTCGTTCTAGTTCAGCGGGGTATCGCGCAGTTTTTCGATCTCGTCAGCAATGTCGATGCCGCGATCAGTCGTGATCCGTTCGAGCACCCGCACCCGCTGTTCGAGCCGTTCGGTCTGAGCCGCATATTGCGCGGCCTTTTCGGCAACCAGGCTCGCTTCGTTTTCGAGCTGCTTTTCACGAAGCCGCAACCAGGGCTGAACGATCTGCTTGGAGACGATCGCCACGATCGGGATCATCAGCGCGAGTATGGGAATAAAGACACCGTAGTTCATGATGCGATCCTCAATTCGGCTTGATGCGCAACGCTTCAATCTCTGCGTGGAGACTGTGTGAACCGTCGGTGACGATCCGCTCCACATTGGCCAATCGATCCTTGATTGATCCCAGTTCGGCGCGCAGCTGGGCGTTTTCCTGGCTCAGCAGCTTGATCCGTTCGATCGATTCCTGATCGGTCTTGGGGTAGAGTGCCTGTCCCCAGTTGCCATCAAGCGGGTACCCGTTCTTGATCCGCAGCCAGGTGGTGAACATCCAGCCGACCGTCCCGATCATCGTGATGGTGACGATCAATGGCGCGATGCGCATCACTGCTTCCATCGATTCCATGTGTCAGTTCCCCCTTAGCGCAGCGCGTCGATATCGCGGGCGATGTGATCGGCGGGATCAGTGGCGATCCGTTCGAGCACCGCAATCCGCTCTTCCAGGCGACCGATCTGGCCGGTCAGCCGCTGGTTTTCGTTCGACAGCAGGTTGATGGCGCGTTCGGCTTCGGGATCGTCGAGATCCCGCGCGACCCGGCCACCGAATTCATTTTCCAGCGGATAGCCGTGCTTGGCGCGGATCCAGGTGGTGATGATCCAACCCACCGTCGATATCGCGATGATGGCGATGATGAATGTCTGACCATTACTCATTGAAATGTCCCTCCCTCTTTACCGCGGACCCGATCAGCGCAGGCTGTCGATCTCATCGGCAAGGCGCGTGTTGCGGCTGGTATAGGCGGTCTCGATATCGGCGAGCCGACGATCGATGTCGCGGAACTTTGAGCGGACGTCGCGGGTACTGCGCGCCGGATTGGAACGCACGCCCTGCCAGAATTTCTGCTCTTCAGGCGTTTCGTACAGACCGTTTGGCTTCGGATTAGCGATCCAGGCGATCACGAAATAGGCGATGATCAAGTTGCCGCTCGTCGCCAGCGTCAGCAGCACAGTGCCGATGCGGACCAGGGTAACGTCGACGCCGGTGTAATCGGCAATCCCGGAGCAGACACCCAGCCATTTGCGGTTCTGCTTGTCGAGATAGAATTTGGTGCGGCTGGCGCTCATCTCAATTCCTCCTGCTAATGTCATAATCGAGGGCTTCGGGCATGTTGGCACTGCCCAGCTTCCACTCGGGGTGATCCGCGGCGATGATCCGTTCGATCGTGTTGAGCCGATCTTCGAGCCGACGCGCGGTGTAATGCATTTCGTCGAGCAGCTTCTCGTCCTCGCCCGTCAGCGACGAGGTCTTCTTCCACTGCGTAATGTAATGGAGCACCAGCCAGGGCAGCCCGATGAACAGGATGCTGATGACGATGGCGACCGTCATGAACTCTTCCATCTCAGTTCGCCTTGCCGATACGGGCCTTCAGCGCGGCGAGATCGGCATCGACCTTCTCGCTTGACTTGAGCTCGGCGATCTCTTCCTCGAGCGTCTTGGGGGGTGCGCCCAGGCTGAGTGCATCGGCGCGGCCTTCGGCGAAATCGACCCGACGTTCCATAACTTCGAAGCGCGAGAACGCATCCTGCACCTTGGGGCCGGCATAGGCTTCGCGCATCTTCACCCGGTTGTGCGCGGATTCGAGCCGCGTCGTGATCGAGTTCTGGCGGGTGCGTGCCTCGCGCAGCTTGTTCTGCAGCTTGGTGATGTCCTCTTCAGCGCTACGCAGCGTATCATCGAGCACACCGATTTCGGCGCTCAGCTGATCCGCCATATCGACGGCCTTCTGGCGTTCCACCAACGCGGCCTTGGCCAAGTCCTCGCGATCCTTCGACAGCGCCAGTTCGGCCTTTTCGGTCCAGCTGTCCTGCAGCTTTTCCAGCTTGGCGATGTGGCGACGCATCTCCTTTTGATCAGCGATCGTGCGGGCAGCGGAGGCGCGCACCTCAACCAGCGTTTCCTCCATTTCGAGGATGATCATGCGGATCATCTTCGCGGGGTCTTCGGCCTTGTCGAGCAGATCGGTGACGTTGGCGGCGATGATGTCTCGGGTTCGCGAAAAAATGCCCATCGGGGAACTCCTGACTGTTACTGAAGGAAGGTTGGATAAAGGACCGGGGTGCAGCGTGGGTGTAGTAGCACAGGGGGCGCTACACCCCGGCCAGGGGCGTCACCTATAGTTTAGGCGACGGGGGCTTCGGCAACCAGGCTCGCTGTCTGCGCCGACTGAAGCGTGGCTGGGGCAATAGCCCCCATCACGCAGGTCGCGCTGAACACAACCGCCAGCACAAGGGCGGTGAGGTTGCGAAGGGCAGCGGTCGATTGGTTGGTGGTATTCATCGTAATTCTTCCTGATCTGGTTTCTGTCTTGCTGCCCTTTCGGCAGTTGCAACCAGTACAGCAGGAAGCGTGCCAGTTTTTGAAATGGCTGATTTGCGCCATTCCTGAACCTAAGCTGTCAATCTGCGCCAATTCTCCCTTGCCAAGGTTTGGGATTTTACGCCAAGTCTTCGGTCATGGAACGAACGTCACAGGTTATCGGGCAATCGGGGGTGTTCCTGGACGTGCTGGAACGCGCGAGCCGGGCGGCGGCGCTCGATCGGCCGGTTCTGGTGATCGGCGAACGCGGCACGGGCAAGGAACTCGTGGCGGAACGCCTTCACCGGCTCAGCCCGCGCTGGGATCAGCCGCTGGTTATCATGAACTGCGCCGCGCTACCGGAAACGCTGATCGAAGCCGAATTGTTCGGGCATGAGGCGGGCGCCTTTACCGGTGCAACCAAGGCGCGGGCAGGGCGGTTCGAGGAAGCGCATGGCGGCACGCTGTTTCTCGACGAGCTCGGGACGCTGTCGATGGCCGCACAGGATCGGCTGCTCCGGGCGGTCGAATATGGTGAAGTGACTCGCATCGGCTCGTCGCGACCGATCCGCGTCGATGTCCGCATCGTCGCTGCCACCAACGAGCATTTGCCCGATAAGGTCGATCGCCATCAGTTTCGCGCAGATCTGCTTGATCGGCTGTCGTTCGAAGTCGTCACGCTTCCGCCGCTGCGGGCGCGCGCAGGTGATGTGCTGGTGCTCGCCGAGCATTTCGGCCGCCGGATGGCATCTGAGCTGGGCTGGGAGGATTGGCCCGGTTTCAGTCCGGCGGCGATCGAGGCGCTTATGACGTATCCGTGGCCGGGCAACGTCCGTGAACTGCGCAATGTGGTGGGTCGTGCGGTCTATCGATGGGAACGGCAGGGGCCGATCGACGAAATCCAGTTCGATCCTTTTCAATCACCCTATGCACCGGTGAGCGCGCCGCGCGTGCCGCAACTTTCGGCTCCCGCGCATGTCGATCTTGCTGATGCCGATGCTCATCCGGACGAACCACTCGCCGCTTGCGAGGCCGATGGCCCGTCGGATTTCAAGTCACTGGTCTCGCGTTTCGAGCATGATCTGCTCGCCAAGGCGATGGCCGAGCACCGCTTTAATCAGCGTGCCACTGCTGAGGCCTTGGGGCTCAGCTATGACCAGCTTCGCCATGCGTTGCGGCGGCACGACCTGCTGCCCGGATAGAATATGCGACGAATCGGTTGCGTAATCGCGCGGCCAGACCCAATTGAGCAGCGTTAGCGTATTCCCGGCACGCACCCTTCAGCGTGGCCCTCAACTGGAGACTATCCGATGGCTTTCGAACTTCCAGCACTGCCTTACGCCAAGGACGCCCTTGCACCCGTGATGTCCGAAGAGACGTTCGATTTTCACCACGGCAAGCATCACAAGGCCTATGTCGACAAGACCAATGGCATGCTCGTCGCGCACGGCCTCGAAAACGCGAAGCTGAGCGACGTGATCAAATACGCCAAGGACAAGGGCGAAAAGGGCCTTTTCAACAATTCGGCGCAGATCTGGAACCACACTTTCTTCTGGCATTCGCTGACGCCGAACTACGCCGCGCCGTCGGGCAAATTGGCCGAGATGATCAACGCCGAATTTGGTTCGACCGAGGCGCTGGTGAAGGCACTGGTCGCTGAATCGACCAATCACTTTGCAAGCGGCTGGGGTTGGCTGGTGCTCGATGGCGGCAAGCTGAAGGTAACGTCACTGCACGATGCCGACACGCCGGTTGCCTATGATGGCATGAAGCCGCTGCTGACGATCGACGTGTGGGAGCACGCTTATTACATCGATTACCGCAATGCGCGCCCGGGCTACCTGGAAGCGGTGACCGGCAAGATCCTCAACTGGGAATTTGCGGCCCAGAACCTCGATGGTGCAGGCGTATCGCGCGCCGATCAGGGCTGATTGGCCAAGGATGATTGGTAGGAGGCTCCGCTGTTCGCGGCGGAGCCTCAACCCTCTGGCGGAATCGGTGGCGGCGTGTCGCCCGATACCTGCATCCCGTGCTTCATCAGCATCGGTAGATTGGCGACCGCGAAGATCAGCGTCATCGGGATTACGCCCCATAATTTATAGGCGACCCAGAAATCCCAGCTGGTGTTGCGCCACACCGTTTCGTTCAGCGCCGCCTGCGCGACGAAAAACAGCGCCCAATTGATCGTCAGCTGTCGCCATCCCTTCGGGCTCAGCCCCGGATAGGCGCTCTCCAGTACATATTGCAGCAGCGGCCGACCCGTCAGCAGGCCAAAGATCAGGACGCTGGCGAACATCAGATAGATGATCGTCGGTTTGATCTTGATGAAGGTTTCATCGTGAAAATAGATCGTCAGCCCGCCGAACACGAGCACAAGCACGCCCGATAACCACAGCATCGGTGAGATATGGCCGGTCTTCCACTGCGATACCGCCATGGCGATCGCAGTTGCGGTCATGAAGGCAACCGTTGCGGCAACGACGCGGCTGATCTGTTCGCCACCCACCAGGAAGTTGACCGCGAAAAACACGATCAGCGGCCCGAAATCGATTGCCATGCGCAGCGCGGGATCAGGGGCTTTGGAAGGGGTCTGACTAGCCATTGGTCGGTCTTTCCACGCCAGCGATGATCCGTGCAACCTCATTTGCGTTGAAGGGCCGCAGATCGCCGACGCCTTCGCCAATGCCGATGGCGTGGATCGGCAGGCCGAACTGCTCGGCGGCGGCAACAAGCACGCCGCCCCGCGCCGTCCCGTCCAGCTTGGTCATCACCAGCCCGGTCACACCGGCGACCTCTTTGAAAACCTCGATTTGCGACAGGGCGTTCTGCCCGGTGGTCGCATCGAGGACCAGAATGATGTCATGCGGGGAGGCGGAATCGATCTTGCCGAGCATCCGCTTGATCTTGGCAAGCTCGTCCATCAGCTCGCGCTTGTTCTGCAGCCGCCCGGCGGTGTCGACAATCAGCGCATCGATGCCCGTGGCGGTCGCTTTCTTGACGGCGTCGAACACAATCCCCGCCGCGTCGCCACCCTGCTCGCCGCGCACGATCGGCACGCCGATCCGATCGGCCCAAGTTGCGAGCTGGCCGATCGCGGCGGCGCGGAAGGTGTCGCCCGCCGCCAGCATCACCCCGTAATCCTGTTCGGTGAATAGGTGCGCGAGCTTGGCGATCGTCGTCGTCTTGCCCGATCCGTTGACCCCAATAACGAGGATGACGTGGGGTCGGGGGAACGCGCTGATCTCGATCGGGCGAGCGACCTTTTCGAGGACCTTCTCGATCTCCTCCGCCACAATCAGGCGGATGCCGAGCTCCTCCATGTTCCGTTCGAACGCTCCATCGGCCAACCGAGCGCGAATGCGCGCGGCCGTAGCAGGGCCAAGGTCCGACGCGATCAGCGCCTCTTCGATCTCGTCGAGAGTCGCATTATCAAGCCGCGCCGTGCCGAGCCCAGCCAGATTGCCGATCAGCCGGTCCGATGTGCGCTTGAAGCCGCCGAGCAGCTTTTCATGCCAGGCCGGGGTGCTCATGCCGCTACCCCGATCAGGCTGGCGGTATCGATGCCGGTCACGGTCATGGGGATGATGTCTCCAACACGGTGGGCGAGCCGATCGCCATTTTTCACCCGCAGCTCAGCAAAATTAGGGGCGTGGCCGCGATCGCCGGGTCGTTCAACCAGCATCGGCTGAACCGTGCCGACCAGCGACTCCAGCCAACGCTGGCGCCGCGCCGCCGCCCGCGCACGAAGCTGCGCCGCTCGGTATTTGCGAGTCTCGGCTGGCACTTGCGGCATGCGCGCTGCCGGCGTGCCTTCACGCGGCGAGTAGGGAAAGATGTGCGCGTGGACGATGTCGCAATCGTCGATCAGCGCGGTCGTGTTGGCAAACATGGTGTCAGTCTCGGTTGGGAAGCCTGCGATCAGATCGGCACCGATCGCAATATCGGGCCGTGCGCGCTTGAGCCGCTCGACAATCCGCACCGCGTCGGCGCGATTATGGCGACGGCGCATTCGCTTCAGCACCATGTCATCACCAGCCTGGAGCGAAAGGTGAAGGTGCGGCATGATCCGCACCTCCCCCGTGATGAGATCGAATAGCCGGTCGTCAATCTCGATCGAATCGAGCGACGACAGCCGCAGGCGTTCGAGCCGCGGCACCTCCGCCAGAATTTGCTCCACCAGCACCGCCAGCGTCGGCGAGCCTGGCAGATCGGGCCCGTAGCTCGTCAGATCGACCCCGGTGAGCACCACTTCCCGGTACCCGCGTTCGACCAGCCCGGCGATCCGCTCAACCACTGCATGCATAGGCACCGACCGACTGTTTCCCCGGCCATAGGGGATGATGCAAAAGGTACAGCGATGATCGCAGCCATTCTGCACCTCCACAAACGCGCGCGCATGGGAATCGAAGCTGGTTGCCAGATGCGGCGCGGTGGCGCGCACCGCCATGATGTCGCTCACGATCACCTTGTCGAGCGACTGCCAAGCGGCCGGATCAAGCTTTTCCGCATTGCCGATTACACGGGCGACCTCGGGCATCGCCGCAAAGCCCTGTGGATCGATCTGCGCCGCACAGCCGGTGACAATGATGTCGATCCCCGGCCGTGCTCGCGCCGCCCGCCGGATGGCGGCGCGTGTTTCGCTAACGGCGTTGTTCGTCACCGCGCAGCTGTTGATGATCACGATATCGCGCTCAGCGTTGATCGAGCGGATCGTCTCGCTCTCCGCCAGGTTCAAGCGGCAGCCAAGGCTGATGATTTCGGGGGCAGGGGCACAAAGGGGGGCAGGCATCGCCGTCGATCTAGGCACGCCGTGGAGCGAAGTCCACCTTGCGGCCCAGCTCAGCCCGCTTGGCGGGTTTCCTCCGGATCGGCACTCGGCGCCGATTTGGTGATCGACGGGCGGAGCAGGCGCTTCTCAGCAAGCAATGTGCGCGCATTGCCAACACTCAACGGGCGGCCATAAAGATAACCCTGTCCCTTGCTGCACCCCATCGCGCGCAACCGTTCCTCGATCGCGCTATCCTCAATCCCTTCAGCGGTGATCGGCAGGTTCAGGCTTTCGCCCAGCCGGACGATCGCATTGACGATCGCAGCACTTTCAGCGTTCACATTCACCGAACCGACAAAGCTGCAATCGATTTTGATCCGATCGAACGGCACCGCCCGCAAATGCGCGAGTGAGCTGTACCCTGTGCCGAAATCGTCGAGCGCAATACGGATGCCCTGATTTTTCAAGCTGCCAACAATCGACTGCGCGAGCGCCAGATTCTCGAACAGCGCCACCTCAGTAATCTCCAGTTCGAGCCGACTGGCGGGAAAGCCCGTTTCGGTGAGCACCTTCAATATCTTTTGCGCGAGCCACGGATCCTTCAGCTGGAGGGGCGAAATATTGACCGAAAGTGTCAGGCCCGCTTCCCAATCCCTTGCCGCCATGAACGCTTGCCGCATAACCGAGAGCGACAGATCGCTGATCAGACCGGTGTCCTCGGCAATCGAGATGAACTTTTCGGGCGCGATCAACCCGCGGATCGGGTGTTCCCAGCGTGCCAGCACTTCGAAGCCAAACAGACGACCGGTAGTGAGGTCAATCTGCTGTTCGAAATAGGGAACGATCTCCTGCCGCGGGATCGCGGTGCGCAGCCCCACCTCAAGCTCGTTGCGCGCTTTCAGCTCGCGCTCCATCGATTGATCGAACCAGGCAAAGCGGTTGCGGCCCGCATTTTTAGCGGCGTACATCGCGATATCGGCGCTGCGCATCAGCGCATCAATGCTGGCGCATCCGCTATCGGACCGGGCAATGCCGATCGACGCGCTGACATGCAGCTGCAGCCCGTCAGACACAAAAGGCTGGGCAATCCGCGATACCAGTTTTTCGGCGATGCGCTCGACGGTATCGGGATGCGCAGGATCGAACATGAAGGCGCATGCAAATTCATCGCCGCCCAGTCGCGCCGTCAGGGAGACCGAGGGCATGGCATGGGCAATTTCTTCGGCGACCAAGCGCAACAGGCCGTCGCCAGTGGCATGGCCGTGCATGTCGTTAATGGTCTTGAAGTGATCGAGGTCGATCATCAGCAACGCCAGCGCTTTTTGGCGGCGAGTCGCCTGCGCGATCAGGGCGGCGCCATCTTCGGAAAGCGAACGGCGATTAAGGAAGCCGGTCAACGGATCACGCGCCGCCAGGAGTTGTGCGCGCTCCTCCGCCGCCGCCCGCACTTCGACTTCGCGCTGCAAGTCAGTGTGGCGCCGCCACCCGAACAGGATCAGCGCCACGTTAAGCAACAGCGCGATAACCAGCGTCCGATCCGTCGGATCACCATCAGCGATATAATAGCGCACCGCACTGGACAGCACCGAGCTGCCGGTGCCCACAAAAAGCAGGATCGCCGCGATTGTAATCGCACCGCTCAACATATCCCGCCGCGCGCCATTCGCTCGGGGCGTAGGATCGGTCTGTTCTGGTGCCATGCGCGCATGCCCCGACATTTTCATGGGACAGGTTATGGCGTGCGAGCGTATAGATGGGCTTAAATCATATGGTTGCGAAAGGATGTCGATTGGGATAGGGCAGCGCCAATCGCATCCTTTCAGGACGCAATAGGAGCATGCCCAAGGGCATAAGCTGGCCGACGAGGTTTCGTCCGCCAGCTTCTTTTGCGTTTATGGCGGGCCCGCGATCGGCAACGGAGTTTGGTGATGTTCGACAGTCTCAGCGAACGGCTTGGCGGCGTATTCGACCGCCTTCGGGGGCGCGGCGCGCTGACCGAGGCAGACGTGCGCGCCGCGATGCGCGAAGTGCGTGTAGCGCTGCTTGAGGCAGACGTGGCGCTGCCGGTCGCCCGCGATTTCGTTGACAAGGTTACCGAAAAGGCAGTCGGTCAGAATGTGCTGCGCTCGGTTACGCCGGGGCAACAGGTCGTCAAGATCGTCAATGATGCACTGACCGAAATGCTCGGCGCTGACGAGAGCGAGCTGGCTCTCGGGGTTACCCCGCCGGCGATCATCATGATGGTCGGGCTGCAGGGATCGGGCAAAACGACCACGACGGCCAAGATCGCGCGCCGGCTCACCAAGCGTGACGGCAAAAAGGTGTTAATGGCGTCGCTCGACGTCAATCGTCCGGCCGCACAGGAGCAGCTGGCGACGCTCGGGACGCAGACCGAGGTGGCGACGCTACCGATCATCGCGGGCCAGCGCCCGGTTGAGATCGCCCGGCGTGCACTTCAGGCTGCCAAGCTGCAGGGCTATGACGTGCTGATGCTCGACACGGCGGGCCGGCTGCATGTCGATCAGGCCCTGATGGACGAGATGCAGGAGATCGCCAAGGTCGCGACGCCGAACGAAATCCTGCTCGTCGTCGATGCGCTGACCGGGCAGGACGCGGTTAACGTCGCGCAGAATTTCTCTGATCAGGTGCCGCTTACTGGTGTCGTCCTGACCCGGATGGACGGCGATGCGCGCGGCGGTGCTGCGCTGTCGATGCGTGCGGTGACGGGCAAGCCGATCAAATTTGCCGGTACCGGCGAAAAGATGGACGCGCTTGAGGCGTTCCATCCCGGTCGGGTCGCTGGACGCATTCTCGGCATGGGCGATGTCGTCAGTCTGGTCGAACGTGCCGCCGAATCTATCCAGATCGAAGATGCCGAAAAAATGGCCGCCAAGATGGCCAAAGGGCAGTTCGACATGGACGATCTGCGCGGTCAGCTGGCGCAGATGCGCCGGATGGGCGGCCTTGGCGCACTGGCGGGCATGATTCCCGGCGCCAAAAAAGCGCAGGCTGCAATGGCCGGCGGGGCGATGGACGAACGCATTCTGGTGCGCATGGACGCGATCATCACCTCAATGACTCCCAAGGAACGCGCCAAACCGGAAATCATCAACGCCAAGCGCAAGATCCGCGTTGCCAAGGGTAGCGGCACCACGGTGCAGGACGTCAACAAGCTGCTGAAGATGCACCAGGAAATGGCCACCGCCATGAAGAAGATCAAGAAAATGGGCGGCATGAAGGGCATGATGGCGATGCTCGGCAAGGGCGGGATGGGCGGCGGCCTGGGCGGTCTCGGCAACGCCATCGGTGGCCCCGAACTCGGCGACATGCTCGGCAAGTCCAGTGGTGGTCTGCCGGGGCTTGGCGGCGGCAACCCCATGGGCGGCATGCCAAAATTGCCGCCCGGTTTCGAGAATTTCATCAACAAGAAGAAATAACGGCTTCGGCCACCAATTATCTGATCAGAAAGAAGGAAATATCATGTCTCTTAGCATTCGTTTGTCGCGTGGCGGTTCCAAGAAGCGTCCTTATTACCGCGTTGTAGTTGCCGATGCGCGCAGCCCGCGCGATGGCCGCTTCATCGAGAAGATCGGCATCTATAACCCGCTGCTCGCCAAGGATTCGCCTGAGCGGATCAAGCTCGATACCGATCGCGCCAAGCATTGGCTGAGCGTCGGCGCGCAGCCGACCGACCGCGTCGCGCGCTTCCTCGATGTGCTCGGCGTTAAGGAACGCCCCGCCCGCAACAACCCGAACAAGGGTAAGCCAGGCGAAAAGGCCACAGAACGTGCCGAAGAGCGCGCCGAAAAGCTGAAGGCAGCTGAGGAAGCCGCCGCCGAAGCAGCAGCAGCCCCCGCGCCTGAACCAGAACCCGAATTGGTCGAAGAAGTCGCCGCTGAGGAAACCCCGGTCGAAGTCGCGGCTGAACCTGTCGCCGAAGAAGCACCGGCTGCCGTCGTCGAGGAAGCCGCGCCCGAAGCCGCTGCTGAAACCGAAGAAAAGCCCGCCGACGCGTAATGCGCGCCGATCGCCCCGTCGCGCTAGCCGTCATCATCGGCGCGCACGGCGTGACGGGCGAGGTCCGCTTGAAAGTCTTCACGGACGATTTGGGCCGCTACAAAAGCTTCAATCAGGGCAGACTGACCCTGAAATCGGTGCGCCACGGCAGCAACGGTGCAATCGCGCGCATCACCGAAGTCACCGATCGGAATGCCGCGGAGGCCATGCGCGGCACCGAACTCACCGTTCCGCGCGCCGACCTGCCCGCGCTGGGTGAAGGCGAATACTACCATGCCGATCTGCTCGGCCTGCCCGCGATCTCTACCGATGGCGAGCCGCTAGGTCAGGTCGTGGCGATCGACAATTTCGGCGCGGGCGACGTGATCGAAATCGAACGCCCTGACAAGAAGCGCTTCATGGTACCGATGAATATCAACGCGGTGCCCGAATGGGATGATGCACGGATGGTCGTTGACGCGGACTATGCGGTTTAGTATATACATAACGTGTATACGGAGGCTCGCATGAGCGACGACGAATATTTGGGTAAGACATTCAAATCAGGCAATTCGGTCGCTTTGCGCCTGCCGAAGGGAATGGGCATTCCCGAAGGCACCGAGGTTCGGATGGTCAAGGAGGCCGCAATGTCATTTCGTGTCGAACCCGTCGAAGCGCCGAGGCGAACGATCGATATCAGCGGTTTCGCGGGCAAAGCGCCGTGGCTGAAATTGGCGCCCCGGGAAGACTTCGAGGAGCGGCCGAGCACAATCGCGCGGCGCGAGCGGCAGGCGCGTGGCGAGGAGTGACTCGTTATCTGATCGACGCTGACTGCGCCGTTTACGCCATGGTCGGAAGCCACCCAGCGCTGACCACCCGGATCGCTGGATGCGAACCTGGGGACATTGGCATATCCGCGATCAGTTTTGCCGAAGTTGTTGTGGGCACTGAACGCGGCAAACCTCCGCCGAGCGAGGTCGTCGATGCCTTTCTGGCCGCCATTCCCTTGCTGCCGTTCGATGTGGCGGCAGCAAGGGAATATGCGCGGCTGCCCTTCAAGCGCGCGCGGTTCGATCGACTGCTGGCGGCGCATGCTTTGAGCTTGGGCGCGACGATCGTGACCAACAACGAGGCCGATTTCGCCGATGTTCCGGGCTTGCGGGTCGAGAACTGGACGCTGTGACCGAGCAAGAATCCTTCGCCGCGACCATCCTCACCCTCTATCCAGACATGTTTCCCGGGCCGCTCGGGCAGTCGATCGCGGGGCGGGCGCTATCCGAAGGCCGCTGGTCGCTCGATACCCGCAACATCCGCAACTTCGCGACCGACAAGCACCGGACCGTCGATGACACCCCGGCAGGGGGCGGGGCAGGGATGGTGCTGCGTGCCGATGTGCTCGCCGTCGCGATCGACAGCGTTGCGGACGCCAAGGGTCAGGGGCGCCCGATCCTGGCGATGACCCCGCGCGGCGCGCCGCTCACCCAGGCGCGCGTTCGCCAGCTTGCAGCGGGGCCGGGCGCGATCATCCTGTGCGGGCGGTTCGAGGGGTTTGACGAACGGATTTTCGACGCGCGGCCGATCGAGCAGATCTCCATTGGCGATTACGTGCTGTCGGGCGGGGAGATGGGCGCGCTGGTGCTGCTTGATGCTTGCATTCGGCTGCTTCCCGGCGTAATGGGCGCGGCTTCTAGCGGAGATGACGAGAGCTTCGAAAGCGGCTTGCTCGAATACCCGCAATATACCCGACCACCGATGTGGGAAGGACGCACGATCCCCGAAGTGCTGCGATCGGGGGATCATGCGAGGGTTTCGGCATGGCGCAAGTCGATGGCCGAAACCGATACACGGCTAAGGAGGCCGGACCTTTGGGAGCGCTATGAGGGCGTTCGGGTTCAACCTCCCTCTGGCGCGCACGAACAGACGAAGGAAGAATGAGATGAATCTCATCCAGACGATCGAAGCCGAGAACATTGCCAAGTTTCTGGCGAACAAGACGATTCCTGATTTCCGCCCCGGCGATACGCTTAAGGTCGGCGTGAAGGTCGTCGAAGGCGAGCGCACCCGCGTTCAGAATTACGAAGGCGTATGCATCGCGCGTTCGAACAAGGGCATGGGCAGCAACTTCACCGTCCGCAAGATCAGCTTCGGTGAAGGCGTGGAGCGCGTTTTCCCGCTCTATTCGCCAAATATCGACAGCATCGAAGTCGTTCGTAAGGGCGTCGTTCGGCGTGCCAAGCTCTATTATCTGCGCGGCCTGCGCGGCAAGCGCGCTCGCATCGCCGAGCGCCGCGATGCCCGCCCTGAAAAGGGCACCGCTGCCGCCGAATAATCGGCCAACGCCAGCACCGATAAAGGAGCCGCGCCGATCCATTTCGGCGCGGCTTTTTATTTGGTTTGCAACAGGCGCTGTATTACACTTATATCACACCCGAACAAGAAGGGCGGGCATCCCATGAGCAGCGTGAATTTGACCGGCGTTGCCGAGCCGGACGGCGCACCCGTTGTTGCGCCCGTTCGCACGCCCCGCGTTGCCGTCGTCGATATCCTGCGCGGTATCGCCATCATCGGTATACTGTTCATGAACATCAACGACATGGGGCAGTCGCTCTATGCATCGTCAGACGATATCCGGCATCTAGGATGGAGACCTTGGGACCAGGCGGCGTGGTGGCTGCGCGAAGTTCTCGCCAATGGCACCGCACGCTGTCTGCTCGAGATGCTATTCGGCGTCGGCATGGTCATCCTGACCGATCGTTTCGCGACCGAGGCTAGCGAATGGGCGGTGCTGCGCCGCTATTATGTCCGCAACATCGTGCTGTTCCTGTTTGGCGTCATCCACATGTACATCCTACTGTGGCCGGGCGACATTCTGCATAGCTATGGTCTGGCAGCGCTTGTTGCCGTGTTTGCGCGCAGCTGGCGGCCGCATTGGCTGTTGACGCTGGGGCTATCGCTGGCCTTTTTCCAGCTGCTCGGCGGGGGCTATTTTGGTTATTACCAGTCGGTGGTCCGCAAGGCTGAAATCGCCGCGATCGAACAACGCGTACAGGCTGGGCAGAAAATCAGCCCCGCTGACCGCAAGCTGCTGAAAAAGTCTGCGGAAAACAAAGCCGAACGCGCCAAAGACAACGCTGAATCTACCGCACAGATCGCCGCCGAAGATAAAGGGCGCTCAGGCGACACCTGGAGCTGGGTAAACACGCAGATCGTGGTCTCGCGAGATCGCTTCCCAGCGTTCATGGAAATCTTCGTGATGTGGGAAGCCGCCGGCACGATGCTAATCGGCGCAGCGCTGTTCAAGCTCGGGATCATTCAGGGTGGACGATCGCGACATTTCTATCGGACGATGACCCTGATCGCTTATGGTATCGCGATACCTTTGCGAACGATCGGCGCCTGGGAACAGACCCGCTTCGGCGAGGGGCCATATCTCATCTGGTTCACATCGGAGATCGCACGACTGCTAATGACGCTTGGCCATGTCGGGCTGGTGCATCTCATCATCTCCAGCGTCGCCGGCCACAGGCTGTTGCGCCCATTCGAGGCGGCTGGAAAGACGGCGCTATCCGTGTACATCGCACAAACATTGATCACGTTGTGGGTGCTGTTCCCGCCGTTCGGGTTTCACCTCTACGGGCAACTCACCTGGGCACCCTTGATGCTGTCAGCCGTCGCCATCAATGTGATCCTCTTGGTGCTAGCAAACCTTTACATGCGTTATCTTGACATCGGCCCGGTCGAATGGGCGTGGCGATCGCTGATCGAATGGCGAGCGCTGCCCTGGCGCCGACGCTAAGGGCCGGTCGTCATCGCTGCCAATGTTGGCGACCCTTTACGCCGTGGATCCAACCCGCAATAACGCGCTGCAACACGTCTGAAGTCATAGGGCGACAAAAAATCGGAATCGGGGATGCACGGTGGCAAAGAGCTTGAGCGTTGGGTTGTGGTTGTCAGCAGCGATGCTGCCGGTGCTGTGTATTTCCGGTGTGACGGCGAGTGCGGCGATGGCCGTTGAACCGGTCGTCGCCACTCCGCTGACGCTGAAGCGGTTGTTCGCCAGCCCCGATCTTTCTGGCCCGCAGCCCCGAGCGCTTCGGCTATCACCCGACGGTAGCCTGCTAACGTCGCTCCGCGCGCGTACTGACGAAAAGGACCGGTTCGATCTTTGGGCGCTCGATACAAAGACCGGCAAAGAACATATGCTGGTCGATTCCAAGAAAATCGGATCAGGCGCCGAGCTTTCCGAAGCCGAAAAAATGCAGCGCGAACGGGCGCGGATCGGCGGTTCGCGCGGGATTGTCGCCTATGACTGGGCACCCGATGGCAAATCGATCCTCGTCCCGCTCGATGGTGACCTGTTCCTCGCCACGCTCGACGGCAAGGTATCTCGGCTGACCGATACCAAGGATGGTGAGCTCAACCCCGTGATCAGCCCAGCGGGCGGCTTCGTCAGCTTCGTGCGCGATCAGAACCTTTATGTGCAGCCCATCGCCGGCGGCGCGGCACGCCAGCTGACGACGACAGGCGCAGGCACCGTCCATTGGGGCGAGGCCGAATTCGTCGCGCAGGAGGAAATGGATCGTCGTACCGGCTATTGGTGGTCGCCGGGCGACAAGCTGATCGCGGTCGAACGGTTCGACGATGCGCCGGTCGGCGTCGTGACTCGTACCGCAATTGGTGCAGAGGGCACCAAGGTGTTCGATCAACGCTATCCCGCCGCAGGCACGCCCAACGCGCTCGTCGAGCTTTATGTCATGAAGCCCGATGGCTCGGCGCACGTGAAGGTCGATCTGGGCGACGACCCCGATATCTATCTCGCTCGGGTCGATTGGACGCCCGATGGCAAGACGTTGCTTGTCCAGCGACAGTCACGCGACCAAAAGACGCTCGATATGCTCCGTGTCGATCCGGAGACCGGCAAGTCGACGGTGATGTTCACCGAAAAGTCGGGCGGGCGCAGCTGGATCAACTTGAGCGACGATTACCGCGCGATGGCCGATGGCAGCCTGATCTGGCGATCGGAACGCAGCGGCTATGGCCATCTCTATCATTATCGGCGCGGCAAATGGACGCCGCTGACGAGCGGTGACTGGGTCGTAACCCGGCTGGTCGGCGTCGATGAGAAAAAGGGGCGGCTGTATTTCAGCGGCAATAGAGACGATGCGCTCGAACAGCATCTCTACGCCGTCGATATCGCCCGCCCCAAAACGGTAACGCTCCTGACCGAGCGCGGCTGGACCAATGGCGCGAGCATGGACGCCGCTGCAAGCCGCTTCATCATCACGCGATCAAACCCCAACCAGCCCGCGCAAACCTATCTCGCGGACACCACCGGCAAGCGGATCGCGTGGATCAACGAGAATGCCATCAAGCCGGGCCATCCCTATCACCCCTATCTCGCGAGCCATGAGCCGCGTCAGTTCGGCACGCTGAAGGCAGAGGATGGCACCACGCTTTATTGGGAAATGATCACGCCGAAGCTGGAGCCGGGCAAGAAGTATCCGGTTTTTTTCCAGCATTATGGCGGCCCCGGTACGGGCCAGCAGGTGACGCGCGGGTGGAATGGCGCGCTTGCGCAGTATCTGGCCGATCGGGGCTATATCTTTTTCCAGATCGACAACCGTGGTTCGTTTAATCGCGGCAAGGCGTTTGAGGATCACATCTATCACGCGATGGGCACCGTCGAGGTCACCGATCAACTCGCAGGAGCGAAGTTCCTGAAGGAACAGCCCTTCGTCGATGCCGATCGGATCGCGACTTACGGCTGGTCCTATGGCGGTTATATGACGATCAAGATGCTTCAGGCGAATCCGGGCGTGTATGCTGCCGGTATTTCCGGCGCACCCGTGACCAAATGGGAATTGTACGACACCCATTACACCGAACGCTATCTGGGCGATCCCAACAAGGACCCCAACAGCTATGCCAGCTCCAACGCGCTCGCCGATGCCGTCAAGATCAGCGATCCTTTGTTGCTGATCCACGGCATGTCGGACGATAATGTTGTGTTCGAAAATGCGACCGCCTTTGCCGCCGAGATGCAAAAAAAAGCGCGCCCGTTCGAGATGATGTTTTATCCCGGCCAAACCCACCGCGTCGGCGGGCCGGGCATCAGCGAGCATCTTTGGACGACGATCCTCGAGTTCCTCGACCGGCGGATGCCGACGAAGAAACAATAGCGCCGTCTCGAGCCGATTGACGCCCGTTAACCGCTAACCTAGCGTCCCTCCGATCGTTCGGGGGGACGTAATGACGGCAGCGACGGAACTGGCACCAGTGCGCGGCAAGGCGCGTATCGATGTGCTCGATATGATGCGCGGGTTTGCGATCCTGGGCATCTTCTTCATGAACATCCCGTTCCAAGCCGCGTCGACCTATGCTCAGTTTGCCGATATCCGGCTGATCGGCTGGTCTGCCGCCGATCAGACGAGCTGGGCGACGATCCAGATCCTGTTTGAGGGCACCCAGCGCTGCCTGCTCGAATTCCTGTTCGGCGCGGGCATGATGGTGATCGCCACCAAGGCGATGGCCCCGGACGGCCCCGTCGCGATCGCCGATCTTTATATGCGGCGGACGATGTGGCTGCTGCTGTTTGGCGCGATCGACATTTTTCTGGTGCTGTGGGTTGGCGACATTCTGTCGGTTTATGCCGTGGCTGGGCTGTTCCTGTTTCCGTTCCGCACGCTCGGGCCGCGTGTGCTGCTTGGTTTGGGGCTCAGCTTTGCGCTGGTAACGGCGGTCGGTGGGGCAATCGAATATTCGAGCCGGGCATCGCTGGTGGGGCAGGTTACGATCGCACAGCAGCACAAGGCGACCAACACGCCCCTAACCAAAGCCGAAGCGACGGTGCTCGCCGAGTGGCAGAAGAAGCTCGACCGGTTCAAACTGTCTAAGGAAGATGCCAAGAAGATCGCAGACGAAAAGAAGGCGCATCAGGGCGGTGCCCTTGCCTATGCCCAGTTGATGTGGGGCCAATGGGTCGAATTTTTCTGGCTTGGCGGGTTTTTCTGGCTGACCGTCGTCGAAGCATTCTGTGCGATGCTGATTGGCGTCGCGATGTGGAAATGGGGGATCATTCAGGGGCAGCGCAGTGCGCTATTCTATCTGATCCTCGGAGGACTTGCGTACGGTTTCGGCATTACGGCGCGCTGGATGGGCGCGCAGGAGATCATGGCGTTCTCGCCGCAACCGAAAACGATCTGGATCACCGCCGAATTCGCGCGGCTGGCAGTGGGCGTGGGGCATTTGGCACTATTCAATTTGCTCGTGAAGTCGCGCGCCGGGTGGCTGATCCTGTCGCCGTTCCGCGCGGCGGGCCGGACAGCGTTTTCGCTTTACTACATTGAGCAGATTATCGGGCTGCACATCCTGTTCTCCCCCTATGGTTTCAACCTGTGGGGGCGATTTGGCTGGGCGGAGATGACCGGTATTGCAGCTGCAATGTTCGTTGGCCTGCTCGTCGTCGCCAACATCTGGGTGCGCTATTTCGCGATGGGGCCGCTCGAATGGCTGTGGCGCAGCCTGTCCTATCTCAAATGGCAGCCGTTCCGGCACCCGCCCCCCCAGCCCGGCTGACATCCGCGCTGGACAAAAATGCACTGAGGCGTATGCGACCGCCTTACGTAAGTTTTGGAGCGAGTTATGGGGTACCGGATCGTCGTTGTCGGCGCGACAGGCAATGTCGGGCGCGAAATGCTCAACATTCTCGCTGAACGCGAATTCCCGCTGGCGGATGTCGCTGCGGTGGCGTCGTCGCGCAGCCAGGGCACGGAGATCGATTTCGGCGACAGCGGCCGGATGCTCAAGGTGCAAAGCCTCGAGCATTTCGACCCGACCGGCTGGGACATGGCGCTGTTTGCGATCGGATCCGAAGGATCGCGGCTGCACGCTCCGCGTTTTGCGGCGGCTGGTTGTACGGTCATCGACAACGCATCGGAATACCGGATGGACCCCGATGTGCCGTTGATCGTGCCCGAGGTGAACCCGCAGGACATCGACGGCTACCGCCGCAAGAACATCATCGCCAACCCCAATTGCTCGACCGCGCAGATGGTCGTCGCGCTGAAGCCGCTGCATGATTACGCGACGATCAAGCGCGTCGTCGTCTCGACCTATCAATCGGTATCGGGTGCTGGGAAGTCGGGCATGGACGAGCTGTTCGAACAGAGCCGCAACATTTTCGTCGGTGACAGCGCCGAGCCGCACAAGTTCACCAAGCAGATCGCGTTCAACGTGATCCCGCATATCGACAGCTTTCTTGACGACGGCTTCACCAAGGAAGAATGGAAGATGGTGGTCGAGACGAAGAAGATCCTCGATCCCAAGATCAAAGTGGTGGCGACGTGCGTGCGCGTGCCCGTGTTTGTCGGCCATTCGGAGGCGATCACAATCGAGTTCGAGAACGAGATTTCGGCGAAGAAGGCGCAAAGCATCCTCCGCGAGGCCCCCGGTGTGATGCTGGTCGATAAGCGGGAAAACGGCGGCTACGTCACCCCGATCGAATGCGTCGGCGATTATGCGACGTTCGTCAGTCGCGTGCGGGAAGACCCGACCGTCGATAACGGTCTGGTGCTTTGGTGCGTGTCCGACAATCTACGCAAGGGCGCGGCGCTGAACGCGGTGCAGATCGCCGAGTTGCTCGGTCGGCGGCATTTGAAGAAGGCTGCCTGAACTTGGCAATCACCGGCGGCTGCCAGTGCGGCGCGGTTCGCTATAGTCTCGAGGGTGCGTTGCCCGCCGCCTATTCCTGCCATTGCGGCGAGTGCAAGAAGCAGTCGGCGAGCGCCTTTTCGATGTCGGTAGCCATCGACACGGCTAATCTGCGCTGGACCGGCGATCCCGCGATGTTCGAGACGGTCGCGTTCAGCGGCGCGCGCAAGCTCTGCTATTTCTGCGCAAACTGCGGGACGCGACTGTGGCACCGCGGTAGCGAGGATAGCGCGGCGGCGTCGCTGAAAGTGGGCACGCTTGATGACACTGTGGGGATCGAACCGATGGGGCATCTCTGGATGTCCAAGATACAACCGGGCATCGCGATCGCCAAGGATGTACCTGCGTTCGACACCCAGCCCGACGATGTCGCAGCCTGGCGGACGAGCTTGGTGAAACGATGACCACCCCCAAGATCCATCGTTTCGCCGGTTTCGACGGTGCCGAGCTTGTCTGGCGTGAAATGGGGGAGGGGCGGCCGGTGGTGCTCCTCCATGGCTTCTTCTCCGACGCACAGACCAACTGGATCCGCTACGGCCATGCCGAGTCGATTGCGGCGAGGGGCTTTCGCGTCATCATGCCCGATCTGCGCGCGCATGGGGGGAGCGCCAGGCCGCATGACCCCACCGCTTATCCGCCCGATGCGCTTGCAAAGGACGGATTGGCACTCGTCACGCATTTGGGTCTGACTGATTATGATCTCGGCGGTTACTCGCTTGGCGGGCGGACCACCGCGCGCATGCTCGCGCTGGGCGCGACCCCGCGGCGCGTCGTCATCTCGGGCATGGGATTTGAGGGGCTGACGCAGACGGGCAAGCGCAGCGAATTTTTCCGCAACATCCTCACCAATCCGGGCAGCTTCGAGCGCGGTACGCCCGAATGGCTGGCGGAGGCTTTCCTGAAAACCAGCGGCGGCGATGCCAAGGCGCTGGTCCATATCCTCGATACGTTCGTCAATATGACTGACGCCGAACTGGCGGGGATCACGCAATCCGTGCTCGTGCTGTCGGGCGCCGATGATTTCGATAACGGATCGGCCGAGGCGCTGGCGAAGGCGTTGCCCATGGCGACTTATGTCATTGTCCCAGGCAACCACATGAGCGCTGTGGTGAAGCCCGAACTGGGCCAGGCAATCGCAGAATTTCTGGCCGCTTGACGTCACAGGCCGTGGCTGCTCACTTGCGCGCCAACAGTATCGCTTATCGAGGAAAGCCAATGATCCGCACCGGAATCTCCACTCTGGCATTTGCCGCCGCGCTCGTCACTGCACCGGCCATCGCGCAGCAGGCTGAACCGACGGTGCCGACTGCCGCTGCGGCGGACGCGTTCATTGCGGATGCCGAAAAACAACTCGCCGATTTCTCGCTCGATGCCAATCGCACGCAGTGGATCAACGCCACCTATATCACCGATGATACCGACGCACTTGCCGCCAAGAGCAATGCGCAAGGCACCGAGCTATCGGTGAAGCTCGCGCTGGAGGCGGCGCAATTTCAAAAGGCTGCCGGGCTATCGCCCGATACGCGCCGCAAGCTCGATCTGCTGCGCGGTGGCATTTCGCTGCCAGCGCCGACCATGCCCGGCGCCGCGACCGAACTCGCGACGATCGTGACGCGGATGTCCTCTCAATATGGCAAGGGCAAGGGCACACTTGATGGCAAGCCGATCAACGGCAGCGATATCGAGGCCGCGATGGGCACCGAGCGCGATCCCGCCAAGCTGAAGGAAATGTGGGTCAGCTGGCACGACAATGTCGGCGCACAGATGCATGCCGATTATGCCCGCGGGGTGGAGATCGCCAACAAGGGCGCCGTCGAGCTTGGCTATACCGATGTCGGTGCGATGTGGCGTTCAGGCTATGACATGAGCCCGGAAGAATTCGCCGCGCTGACGGAAAAGCTGTGGCGCGAAGTCGAGCCACTGTACCGCGCGCTCCACGCCTATACGCGCACCAAGCTGAACGAGAAATATGGCGATGCGGTCCAGCCAAAAACGGGGCCGATCCGCGCCGATCTGCTCGGCAATATGTGGGCGCAAGAGTGGGGCAATATCTATGAACTCGTCGCACCAAAAGGCGCGGGTGACCTGGGCTTCGATACCGGCGAGCTGCTGAAGGAAAAGGGTTTCGACCCCATCAAGATGGTGCGCGCAGGGGAGGGGTTCTATTCCTCGCTCGGCCTTGCACCGCTGCCGGACACGTTCTGGGCGCGATCACAGATTACCAAGCCCGCTGACCGAGAGGTCATCTGCCACGCGTCGGCATGGGATCTCGACAATCAGCACGATATCCGGATCAAAATGTGCACCAAGGTCAACGGCGACGATTTCGTCACGATCCACCATGAGCTTGGCCACAACTACTATCAGCGGGCCTACAAGGCGCAGCCCTATCTCTACAAAAATGGCGCAAATGACGGCTTCCATGAAGCGATCGGCGATTTCGTCGCGCTGTCGATCACACCGCAATATCTCGTCGATATCGGCCTGCTGGCAAAAGAAAAGGTACCGAGCCCGGACAAGGACATCGGCCTGTTGCTGAAACAGGCGATGGACAAGGTCGCGTTTCTTCCCTTCGGCCTGCTTATCGATCGCTGGCGCTGGGGGGTCTATTCGGGTGAGATCAAGCCACAGGCCTATGAAAGCGCGTGGAACGCGATGCGGCTGAAGTATCAGGGTATCGTACCCCCGGTAGAGCGCGATGACACGCGATTCGATCCCGGTGCGAAATATCACGTGCCCGCGGCGGTGCCTTACACGCGCTATTTCCTCGCAAGATTGCTGCAATTCCAGTTTTATGAGGCAGCATGCAAGCAGGCCGGGTGGAAGGGTCCCCTCCATCGCTGTTCCTTTTTCGGCAACAAGGATGTTGGCCAGCGGCTGAACGCGATGCTGGAATTTGGCCAATCAAAGCCTTGGCCCGACGCGCTGCAGGCCTTTACCGGCAGCCGGGAAATGTCCGCAAAACCGATGGCGGCTTATTTCGCGCCGTTGAAGAAATGGCTCGACACGCAGAACAAGGGCAAGCCGACCGGGTGGTAACGCCAACAATGTCGATCGCCGCTATCCCATCCGCCACATCCACTCGCGATCGGCTGATCGACGCTGCCTTTCGCGTGGTGGCGCGCGAGGGGCTGGAAGCGGCGAGCGTGAAAGTCATCGCCGCCGAGGCGGGGGTGACGTCCGGGCTGGTTCATTATCACTTCGCCACCAAGGAAGCGATGCTGGAAGCGGCGCTACACCGAGGGCTGGAAGATTATCTTGCCCGAAACCGGGACCGGCGCCTGGCCACGCCGCCACACAAACAGATTGAAGCCTTTTTTGCGGCCGCGCGCGAAGCCATCCAGCCAGATCGCGATTTTTTCAAAGTCCGGCTAGCGCTGGCAGCGCGGGCGATGACCGATCCCGCGCTGGCATCGGCGATGGGCGCAATCAATCGCGCGGCAATCGAGGAAGTGGCTCTGGTGTTCGCCGCTGCACGGGGAGAGACCATCGCCGAGACGAGCGATCTGGCTATTGCAGCGACGCTGAAGGCGGCATTCGACGGCATCATGCTCGCATGGATCAACGATCCCCAGTTTCCCATCGACACAGCAGGGGACATCCTGGAACAGGCCACCGTGACGTCGGCGCGAGAGCCTCGGCTTCTGTAGGTAATGGCAAGTCCGACTGCCTGGTTGATCCCCGCGCCGATTTCACCTATTGGTCGGTTGACCAACTAAGGAACTGCTATGCGCATTGTGATGACCGGGGCAACCAGCGGAATTGGGCTGGCGGCAGCTAAGACATTGATCGCGATGCCAGATGTTTCGCTGATCATCGGCGTCCGGCAGCCGAGCGCTCTTCCTGTCGCGTTGGCGGGAAGGGTTAAGGCATTGCCGCTCGATCTGGCCGATCTGGCGAGCGTCGACCATTTTGCAGACGAGGCTATCGCGCTGGGGCCAATTGATGTGCTTATCGGCAATGCCGGAATCCAATTGAACGCACCACAGCGCAGCGCCCAAGGGTTCGAACTGACCTTCGCCACTAATCATCTTGCACATTATCTGCTGGCCCGTCGGGTCGCCGACCATATTTCCCCGTCAGGCCGGATCATCCTGACATCGAGCGGCACGCATGATCCTGCCGAAGAAACCGGCATTCCCGCCCCGCGCCATGCCAATGCCGAACGCTTGGCCTATCCCGAACGCGATCCTGAGCTCGACAAGGCAGCGGGGGTCGCTGGCCGTCGGGCCTATTCGACGTCGAAACTGTGCAACCTGATGACGATCCGCGAACTAGCGCACCGACGAAGCGATCGGCCGGATCTGACGATCCTCGCATTCGATCCGGGCTTCGTTCCCGGCACGGGGCTCGCCCGCAGCTATGGTCCGCTGATCAACTGGCTGTTCCGCAACGTCCTCCCGGTCGTCATTCGCGGCTCGCATGTCAGCACAGCGCCGCTATCGGGGCGGGCGCTCGCCGCGCTGGCGACCGATCCGGTCTATGCTGGAGGTCGCGGATTATACTGGTCGATGGAAAAGGGTCGCGCGATCGAACGAAAACCGTCGACACTGGCGCGCGATGACGCGGCGTGTGCGGCGCTATGGAATGACAGCGCGGCCCTGATCGGCCTTGCCGCTTGAGGCGAAACGATGCGCCCGATTGCAGCGCTCGTCAGTCCATGCTAGGCGCGCGCCTCCAAAACGTCCGGCTGGTCGGTAACCAGCCACTGACAAAGGCTTTCATCGTGAAAAAAGATACCCATCCCGATTACCACTTCATCACCGTTCAAATGACGGACGGCTCCAGCTATCAGACGCGCTCGACCTGGGGCAAGGAAGGCGATCTGATGACGCTGGAAATCGATCCGCTGGCGCATCCAGCATGGACCGGTGGCAATTCGCGCCTGATGGATAGCGGCGGCCAGGTCGCACGCTTCAACAAGCGGTTTGGTGGTCTTTCACTCGGCAAAAAGTAAGAACAACGCCTCGGCTGACGCGTCGTCGTTAACGGCGCGTTAGCCCTGTCGCGATAGGCTTCCCCATGACACCCATGAGGATTGCCAATGTTCGCTGCCGAATTCGAGCCTGCTGAAACAAACGGACGGCGCCGCAGCCCGCGCGCGCCGGTGTCGCTCGACGCCCGGATCGGGCGGGGCGGGCTCGATCGTACCTTGTGCCGCGTTGTTGATCTCTCACCATTCGGCGCTCGGCTGCAGACCTATTCAGCGCTGCGCGTTGGGACGATGATCTGGCTTACCCTGCCGCAGGTTGGCCCCGTCGCCGCGAGCATTATCTGGTCGGACGATTTTGCTGCGGGTTGCCAGTTTCAGGAGCCGATTGGGCAGGACGCGTATGACGCGCTGATCGAACTCGATCAGACCACGCGCAAGGCCGGTTGAGGGGTGCGGGGGTGAAAGCCTGCCCAAAATGTAAGATCTCGGTCCGAGACGAAACGACCATGTGCCCGGCATGCGGCTATGGCTTTTCGATGTTCAGCCTGAAATCGGTGTTGATGATACTCGGCTTTGGCGTCGTGCTGACCTATGCGGCCGGCTCGCTGATCGCCAGCCTGCCACGCGAGGAGAAGATCGTTGTGGCGCCGCCCGTAAAGCCCTTCCCGACGCGCAACGCCTTTGCCGAAAGCCTTCCCGCGCTGAAGGGCCCTGCCCGCGCCATGATGCTCGGCAAGCTGATGACCAAATCAGGTCAGCCCTGCGCCAATGTAAAACGTTCTTTCTTTGCCGGCAGCCGCGACGGCTTGGCCTTCTGGAACGTACGCTGCGAAGGGTCGGGCGATTGGATGATCCAGGTGAAAAACGATTCGTCGATCACGCGCGTCGCCTGCAACGACCACCCCCAAATCAAGGCGCTGTGCTGGAAGCCCCTATAACGGCTGCTGTAGCGACACCCTCACCGGATGCCTCGTCGTTGGCGGACAGGGTGGGATTCGAACCCACGGTGAGCTTCCACCCACGGCGGTTTTCAAGACCGCTGCCTTAAACCACTCGGCCACCTGTCCCAAGGATGGGCAGGGCCTTACGCCGGGTATGATCTTTTGTGCAATAGCAGCGTCGCAAGGGGTTCATTGCGCGCAAGCGCTGTGGCACATAAGCGCCATGACCCGTTCGAGCGCCGCCTTTCGTCGACTCAGCACTGCTATCGTGGTCCTCATCGGTGGGCTGGTGATGGGCACCAGTGCGACGGCGCAGGATGAAGCCGGCTTTCAGGCCTATCTGCAGACGTTGGCCGCACAGGCAGAAGCGCGCGGCGTCTCCCGGTCCACGATCGACACCGTGGTCCCAACGCTTTCCTATCATCCTCGGGTGGTCGAGCTCGATCGAGCGCAACCGGGGGCGAACCCCAATGCGCCCGTGCCCGATTTTGAGCCCTATCGCGCCCGCCATGTTGATAGCGCCCGCATCAACCGTGGTCGGCAGGCCTATCAGGCGCTCCGTCCCCGGCTTGCCGCGATTGAGCGCGAAACCGGCGTACCGGAATCGATCATGATCGCGATCTGGGGCCATGAAACCAATTATGGCGCCGTCACCGGCAATTTCGATTTACCCCGGGCACTGGCATCGCTTGCCTATGAAGGGCGCCGGCGCGAGCTGTTTTCGGCAGAGTTCATTGCGACGTTGCAGATGCTCGATCGCGGCGTCCCGCGCGAACAATTGAAAGGTAGCTGGGCAGGAGCAACGGGCAATCCCCAATTCCTGCCATCGGTCTATATCCGGCTTGCTCGCGACGGTGATGGCGATGGCCGCGCCGACATCTGGACGAATGAGGCCGATACGCTGGCTTCGATCGCCAATTACTTCGTCAATGCCGGTTGGCGGGCAGGGCAGCCTTGGGGATTGGCGGTTGCCGTGCCCGGTACGCTCGATCGACAGGCCATCCGTAACCGCAGTGTTGCGCCGCGTTGCGCACGCGTGTTCGAACGGCATAGTGGCTGGAAAACGATTGCCGAATGGCGCGCGCTCGGCCTGATACCGCTCGATAAGGTTTGGCCAAACGATCAGGTGCAAGCGACGCTGATCGAGCCCGATGGGCCGGGCAAGACCGGCTATCTCTTGACGAGCAATTACCGGGTTATCCTTGATTACAATTGCTCCAATTTTTACGCGCTTTCGGTTGGCCTGCTCGCCGATGCTGTTGAACGTTGAGGCACGAACGATGATGGGGGCAACCGGAATGATCGCAATTGCGATGCTGCTCGCCGGATGCGGTGGAGGCAGCGACATCGAGTTCGCAGCGACGCTTGCTCCACAGAATGCGCCGGTTACCGAGCAATATACGCCCAACGACGTCACGCCGCCACCGCCCGGCCCCAGCCGCTATGATGCGGTCGGATATGCGACCGTGATGGCGGGCGGAGAATTGGGCCAGATACCGCAAATCAGCGCTACTCACGCCGGTCTGCCCGTAGGCAGCTTTGTCGAGTTGACCGGCCTCGATAGCGGCAAGACGATTATCGTCATCATCGCCGACGGCCCACCACCGCGCGACGGCTGGTTACTCACGCTATCGCCCGGTGCCGCGCAATTGCTCAACGCTGGGTCAAGCACGATGATTGCGGTGCGGGTCCGTCGGCTTGACCCACCCGGCCTCGATCAGTCGGCGCTGCGCGAAGGGCGTGCCGCCAGCGAGCGAATTGATGCGCCTCCAGTGTTGCTGCGTGCACTGCGCAAGCGGTTACCGTCATCACCTCGCGATGCGAGCCCTGCCAGCGCCGTATCGAAACCTAGGCCAGCGCGCGTCGCTCCAGGCGCGCCCTATCCGGTACCGGGGCGCGCCGCAGCAATTGCCGCGCCAGCAACCACCGGTACCGGGTTATTCGTCCAAATCGCCGCACTGTCGTCGCCCGAGCGCGCGACGGCGCTTGCGCAGAGCCTTGGCGCCAGCGTGCAGGCAAACGGTGGCATTTACCGCGTTCGACTGGGCCCCTATGCGGACCAGGTCAGTGCCGATCGTGCGCGCGCGGATATCGCCAATCGGGGCTATGCCGACGCCCGCATCGTCCGCGACTGAAAGACCCGCCCTTTCTTGCCCGAAGATGGAATATAGCACCCCGATGAAAAGATCTGCCACCGCCCTGTTGCTCGCAACGTCGCTCATCACGGCGCCTGCCATGGCGGCAAAGCCTCCGTTCGATACGCCCGCGCCGGTCGCGTTCATGCAGGATTTGTCGAGCGGCGCCGTGCTCTATGCCAAGGCTGCCGATCGACGCATGCCGCCAGCGTCGATGGCGAAGATCATGACGGTCTATGTCGCCTTCGATATGATCAGCCGGGGCGAGCTGAAGCTCGATCAGACCTTCGCGGTGCGACCGGAGACGTGGAAGAAATGGCATGGTCCTGCAGCGGGTTCGACCATGTTCCTTTCAGTCAATGAGAATGTCAGCGTCGCTAACCTCCTCTATGGAATCATCACCTTGTCCGGCAACGACGCCTGCGTCGTGCTTGCCGAGGGTATTTCGGGGACCGAGGAAGCCTTTGTTTCCCGGATGAACGAACAGGCCAAGAAGCTCGGCTTGCGCAACAGCCATTTCGGCAATTCGAACGGCTGGCCGGATGGTGGCATCACCTATGTCACCGCGCGCGATCTGTCTGCGCTGGCGACTGCGACAATCCAGAAGTTTCCGAAACTCTACAAGGAGTTCTATTCCAAGCCGAACTTCACTTGGGGGCGGACTATGGGATCGGGCCAGGCGATCACCCAGGCCAATCGTGATCCAATCCTGGGTCGGGTCGCCGGCGCGGACGGCCTGAAGACAGGGCACACCGAAGAGGCCGGCTATGGCTTTACCGGATCGGCCGAACAGAACGGACGCCGACTGGTGATGGTGATGGCCGGGCTGACGAGCTTCAATCAGCGGATCGAGGAATCGGTTCGCTTTATGGACTGGGGCTTTCGCGCCTGGCAGGCCAAGCCGATCGTAAAGGCGGGTCGCAAGGTGGAGACTGCCGAGGTTCAGGGCGGATCGTCAACGCGGGTCAACCTGGTCGCGCCCCGCGATCTGACCGCGACATTGCCCGGCGGTGCCGTGCCTGATTTGCAGCTTCGGGTGGTGTATAACGGCCCGATCAAGGCCCCAATCAAGAAGGGGCAGCACATCGCCGATCTGATGGTGATGTCACCCGATATGGAGCCGCAATATCTGCCGCTGGTCGCCGAAACCGATGTTGCCGAAGCGGAGTTTTTCGGCCGCGCCTGGGCTGGCTTCCTTTCGCTGTTCGGCATGTGAACGCAGGATCCTCCTCCGGTCGTTTCATTTCGCTGGAAGGCGGCGAAGGGGCCGGTAAATCGACCCAGGTGGCGCGGCTGGCAGCGGCGCTCGCCGATCGCGGCATCAACATGCTGGTGACGCGTGAACCCGGCGGCACAGAGGGGGCGGAGGCGATCCGTGCGCTGCTGATGCAGGGGGATGTCACCCGCTGGAGCGCGCGCACCGAAACGTTGCTGTTCGCCGCTGCCCGCGCCGACCATATCGAGAAACGGATCAAGCCGGCACTCGCAGCCGGACAATGGGTGATCTGCGATCGCTTCATCGACAGCACACGCGCCTATCAAGGCGTTGCCGGGGGCATTGATGACGCCGCGGTGCTGGCGATTCATGACTTCTGCACCGGCGGACTCCTGCCCGATCGGACGCTCATCCTCGAAGTGCCCATTGACGAGGGCCGGGCACGCGCCGCGAGCCGCGATGGCGCAGCGGCCGACCGGTTTGCGGCGCGCGGCGACCGCTTTCATGCCGATGTTGCCGCTGCCTTTCGGCGGATCGCAACTGATGAACCCGAACGCTGCCGGTTGATCAATGCCGCCGCCAGCCCCGACGCCGTCACCACCGCCATCCTGCACCAGCTCGCCGATCTGCTGCCATGACTATACCCCAAGGCAATGCCGATGCACACGCCGCGTTCCTTGCCGCCATGACGGGATCCGCCTTGCATCATGCCTGGCTGTTCACCGGGCCGCAGGGGGTGGGCAAGGCGAGTTTCGCCCGGACTGCTGCGCTACGCATGCTCGTGGACGCTGCCCATCCCGGCAAGCTGGCGCCTGGCTTTGACGTGCCCGATGATGATCGCACTCGCGCCCTGATCGCCGCCGGATCCCATCCCGATTACCGTGAGCTGGTGCGCCTACCCAAAGATCCCGACAAACCGGGACAGGATCTCGCCCGATCGATCACGATTGCACAGGTCCGCGCGTTGCAGCCGTTGTTTGCGACCACCCCGTCGATGTCGCCACGACGCGTGATCCTAATCGATTCGGTCGACGATCTCGAACGTCCGGGCGCGTCGAATGCGCTGCTCAAGAATCTTGAGGAACCGCCCGCTGGAACGATTTTTCTGCTGATCAGTCATTCGCCGGGCCGATTGCTTCCCACCATCCGCTCACGGTGCCGCCGGTTGCGGTTTGATCCGTTGAGCGATGAGGCGCTCGCCGGGGTGCTGCGCGCCAAACTTCCCGAAACAAGTGAGGCCGAGATCGGCGCGCTGGTGCGCGCTGCCGATGGTTCTCCGGGGCGCGCGCTGGGCTATGCTGGGCTGGATATGGCCGCGCTTGATGGCGTTATGACGGCAATCGCGCGTGACGGCGACCGCGCCAACGCGCATCGCACCAAACTCGCCAAGGCACTTTCGCTGAAAGCCGCCCAACCGCGCTATGAGGCGTTTCTTGACCGCGTCCCGACCTTCATTGCCGAGGCGAGCGCCGATCGCACCGGGGAGTCGTTGAAAACAGCGCTCGATGCCTATGACGGTGCCCGCGCGCTGGCGATCAGCGCGCGCGCGCTGTCGCTTGACCAGCAGGCGACCGTCTATGAGATGGCGGGCCTCGTCGCGAAACTGGCGGCGCGCTAGGCTTCAATTGAGTGCGATGTTGCTTTAGGGACGCGGGATGGCCGAACCCTATTACATCACCACCGCGATCAATTACCCCAATGGACGGCCGCATATCGGCCATGCCTATGAAGCGATCGCCGCGGATACCATTGCGCGCTTTCACCGCCAAATGGGGCGCGACGTGCGGTTTCAGACGGGTACGGACGAACACGGCCTGAAAATGGTGCAGACCGCGCGTGACCGCGGCATGGAGACGCGTGCGCTGGCAACCGAAATGTCAGGCTATTTCCGTGAAATGGCTGATACACTTAACATCAGCTATGATCGTTTCATTCGTACCACCGATGAGGATCATTACGCGGCCAGCCAGGCGCTGTGGCAAGCGATGGCGGATGCGGGCGACTTGTATCTTGATCGCTACGAAGGCTGGTACTCCGTCCGCGACGAAGCCTTTTACGACGAGAAGGAACTGGTCGAGGGGGAAGGGGGCGTCAAGCTATCCCCGCAAGGCACACCAGTCGATTGGACAGCAGAGGAAACGTGGTTCTTCCGCCTCTCGAAATACCAGCAACCGCTGCTCGATCATTATGCCGCCCATCCTGAGTTCATCCAGCCCGAAAGCCGCCGCAACGAAACGATGCGCTTTGTGGAAGGGGGGCTATCCGATCTGTCGGTATCGCGGACCAGTTTCGACTGGGGCGTGCCAGTACCGGGCAGCCCAGGTCATGTGATGTATGTGTGGGTCGATGCGCTGACCAATTACATTACGGGCCTTGGCTATCCTGATGACGTGCAAGGAGAGTTTGCGAAGCGCTGGCCGGCCGATCTGCACTTGATCGGCAAGGATATCGTGCGGTTCCACGCCGTGTACTGGCCCGCATTCCTGATGTCGGCCGGGCTGCCACTACCCAAAACGGTGTACGGGCATGGCTTCGTGCTGAGCCGATCGGGCGAAAAAATGAGCAAATCGGCCGGCAACGTCGTCGATCCGCTCGATCTTGCGCGGCTCTATGGCGTCGATGCGCTGCGCTACTTCCTGCTGCGCGATATCAGCTTCGGGCAGGATGGCAGTTTTTCGGCCGAGGCGATCGTGACCCGCGCCAATGCCGATCTGGCGAATAGTTTCGGTAATCTGGCGCAGCGAACGCTGTCGCAGATTTTCAAGAATTGCGACGCTTATTTGCCCCAGATCCGGGGCCATATACCCGCCGATTCCGCATTGTTCGCGCTGGTCGACACCACGGTCCGCGACACGATGCCGCGTGCCTTTGCTGATCTCGCACTCTCTCAGGCGACGGAGGCATGGATTCAGGCCGTGTTCGCCTGCAATGCCTATGTCGACGAGCAAGCCCCGTGGGCACTGAAAAAGACCGATCCAGAGCGGATGGAGACGGTGCTCGCGACGCTTTACATCTGCATCGCGCAGCTTGCCGTGGCGATCCTGCCGGTGATCCCCGGCAGCGCGAACAAGTTGCTCGACGCGATGGGGATCGATCCGGCGCTGCGCACGCCCGAAGGGATTGCCAGCCATTGGTATTCGCCCCTGGCCGAAAGCGACTTCCGCCTCGACCAGCCTGTGCCGTTATTTCCGCGGCTAGAGGTGCCGGTGGAGGTCGTGGTATGACCTTCATCGACAGTCATTGTCACTTGAATTACAAGGGCTTGGTTGAGCAACAGCAGGAAGTGCTCGAACGCGCGCGCGCGGCCGGTGTTGGCACGATGCTCACGATCTCCACCCGCGAAAGCGAATGGGATGACGTCATCGGCATCGCCGAGCGCGAGACCGCTATCTGGGCGACCGTCGGCATTCACCCGCATGAGGCGGACAGCCATGCCCATGTCGATACGGCGAAACTGGTCGATCGTGCGCAGCATCCCCGCGTCGTCGGCATTGGCGAAAGCGGGCTGGATTATTATTACGACCATCGCGACCGCGACCAGCAGCAAACGAGCTTTCGCGCACATATCGCCGCGGCCCGCGAAACCGGGCTGCCGATCATCGTCCACACCCGCGATGCCGAGGATGATACCGCCGCCATCCTGCGCGACGAAATGGGGAAGGGGGCGTATCCCGGCGTCATCCATTGCTTCACCGCCAGCGACGCCTTTGCCGATATCGCGCTCGACCTAGGTTTCTACATTTCGATCTCCGGCATCGTGACGTTCAAGAACGCAAAGGCGCTTCAGGGAACTGCCGCGCGGGTGCCGATCGAGCGGCTGCTCATTGAAACCGACGCGCCGTTCCTGGCACCGGTACCGCACCGCGGAAAGACCGGTGAACCGGCCTTTGTCGCTGATACGGCGCGGTTTCTTGCCGATCTGCGCGGCGTTGACGTCATGACGCTGGCAGCCGCGACCAGCGCCAATTTTCATCGGCTGTTTACCAAAGTGACGCCATGAAGGTCCGCATTCTGGGGAGCGGTACATCATCGGGTGTGCCCCGGATCGGCAATGACTGGGGCGCGTGCGACCCCACCAATCCGCGCAATCGCCGCACGCGAGCCTCTGTGCTGGTCGAAACGGCGACGACGCGCATTCTGGTCGATACCAGCCCTGATATGCGCGAACAGCTGTTGCGTGCCGATGTGAGCCATATCGACGCCGTGATCTGGACCCATGACCATGCCGATCACTGTCACGGCATCGACGACCTTCGACAGCTCTATCACGCCCGCGGTGCGCCAGTGCGGGGGTTGGCGCGCGCCGAGACGCTCTCCCATCTGCAAAGCCGGTTCAGCTATGCCTTTTCCGGGCGCACGGGCTACCCGCCAACGGTTGCGGGCGAAGAACTGCCCGATCAAATCATCATCGGCGACATTACCGTCTCAGTAGCCGATCAGCCACACGGCGCGATCATGAGTGCGGGATTGCGGTTCGAGGCCGACGGCGCCGCTATCGGCTATGCCACGGATTTCCATGCCGTCACGTCGGCCATGGCGGCGCTTTACCATGGTCTCGACATCTGGGTGGTCGATGCGCTTCGCCGCGCGCCGCATCCGTCACACGCGCACCTCGATTACACTCTGGCGCAAATTGAGGCGCTCGCGCCAAAGCGCGCGGCTTTGATCCATATGGATCAGACAATGGACTATGATACGCTTGTCGCCACGCTGCCCGCCGAGGTCGAACCAGGCTATGACGGACTGGAGCTAAGCGCATGAACGGGGATACGGGCTTTTCCGCCGCAATGATGGCGTTGATGCTGATCCTGCCGCTTAGCGCGCTGCTGGCACGCCGCTTACCGATGAGCGCGACGCTAAAAATGGCTGCGGCTTGGGCGGCGATCTTTGCGGTCGCGCTGTTGGCCGTCACGGCGACACTGCGCAACGGCGTCAGGCTCACCGATGTACCGGTGGCACTTGGGCTGGTGGATCAACAGGTCAGCGGCAGCACGGTCATTATCCAGCGCAGCGATGACGGCCATTTTTGGACGACGGTGTCGATCAATGGACACCGCCAACGCATGCTGATCGATAGCGGCGCAACCGTGACGGCGATTTCGGAAGCAACAGCACGTGCCGCCGGGATCGAAGTCAGTGATCCATTTGGCACAATCGTTGACACGGCAAACGGCACGATCGTGGCGAAACGCGCGACGGTCACATCGTTCGACGTGGGACCAATCCATGCCAATGAATTATCAGTGAGCGTCGCGCCGACCTTTGGCGATGGTCTGATCGGGATGAACTTCCTGTCGTCGCTAAAAAGCTGGCGGGTCGAGGGGGACAGGATGATCCTCGAACCTCATCCTGCGACATGAGTCTCATTTAACATAATGTATATTATCGAACTGAGATCGCAATGAACCGGAAAGGCCCCCATCATGGTTGACAGGCTGGTAACCATCATGGCGCAGTTGCGTGATCCGGCCACGGGCTGTTCGTGGGATCTTGCCCAGGATTTCGCCTCGATCGCACCGTACACGATCGAAGAAGCGCATGAAGTCGCCGACGCAATCGACCGTGGCGACATGACGGATCTGAAGGATGAACTCGGCGATCTGCTGCTCCAGGTCGTGTTCCACAGCCGTATGGCCGAGGAGAAAGGCCATTTCGCGCTCGCCGACGTCGTCGCAGCGATCAGCGACAAGATGGAACGGCGACATCCGCATATTTTCGGCAGCGATGAAGAACGCGCCGGTACCGGCCCTCACCTATGGGAACAAATCAAGGCCGACGAACGCGCCGCCAAGGCCCGATCCGGGGCGCTTGATGGCGTTGCGCGCGGCCTGCCCGCGCTGATGCGCGCTGAAAAGCTCCAGAAGCGCGCTGCACGGACGGGATTCGACTGGCCGGATACCGATGGTCCGCGTGCGAAGATCGATGAAGAGATCGCTGAGGTTGAATCAGCAACCAGCGCGGATCACCGCACCGAGGAGGTCGGTGACCTGTTGTTCGCCGTCGTTAACTGGGCACGTCACCTGGGTGTCGACGCCGAGGCCGCTCTTCGCCGCGCCAACAGCAAATTCGAGCACCGTTTCAGTGCGATGGAATCAATTGCTGGCGAAACGTTTGAAGAAATGTCGCTCGATGAGAAGGAAGTCCTTTGGCAACGGGTCAAATCGACCGCTGCATGAAACGTTCGTAATCGCGCGCAGCCAATCGCACGTCGTAAACGGCCGCGTCTCCCTCGACGATCGAACCAATCACTTCCCCATGCGCGTGCAGCCAAGCCGCCCCCGCGCCGTCGGATGATGCCAGCGCGACCTGGTACCGCCGATGCCCCTCGGTCAGCCGCGCAGCCACCCGGGTAAGCAGGTCACTCACCCCTTCCCCGTCGAGCGCGGAAATCAGCATGACGTCGTCACGACGTTCCGCATCGCCGATCACATCCGCGCGCACATCACCGCTCAGCAAATCGAGCTTGTTCCATGCCTCAAACCGCGGGGTCGTCTCTGCCACGCCAATCTCGCGCAGCACCTTTTCAACATCTGCGCATTGCGCGGCGCTGTCTGGATGCGCGATATCGCGCACGTGGATCAGGAAATCGGCCGACACCACTTCCTCAAGCGTCGCCTTGAACGCGGCGACCAACTGCGTCGGCAGATCAGAAACGAACCCCACCGTGTCAGACAGGATCGCCTTGTCGATCCCGGGCAATGATATCTGCCTGAGCGTCGGGTCAAGCGTGGCGAACAGCAGGTCTTCCGCCATGACGTCAGCACCCGTTACGCGGTTAAACAACGTTGATTTCCCGGCGTTGGTATAGCCGACCAATGCCACCACCGGCCATGGCGCGCGCTGGCGGCGATCGCGGTGGAGCCCTCGCGTCCGCGTCACTGCTTCGAGCTCACGCTTGAGGCGCGCCATCCGGTCACGGATCAGACGACGATCGGCCTCGATCTGGGTTTCGCCCGGGCCACCCAGGAAGCCGAAGCCACCGCGCTGGCGCTCAAGATGGGTCCAGCTGCGCACCAGTCGCCCCGCCTGATAATCGAGATGGGCGAGTTCCACCTGTAACCGCCCCTCGGCTGTCGCGGCGCGCTCGCCGAAAATCTCGAGGATCAAGCCGGTTCGGTCGATCACCTTGGCTTCGAGTGCCTTTTCCAGGTTACGCTGCTGAACGGGGGTGAGCGCGGCATCAAAGATAACCAGCCCCGCCTCTTCCATCCGCACCACCGCCGCGATCGTTTCGATCTGGCCGCTGCCGATCAGCGTGGCGGGCTTGGGAGCCCGCACGCGCACGGCGACCCGGTCGACGACGACCAAGCCAATCGCCTCGGCAAGACCCGCCGTCTCGGCCAGTCGGGCGTCGGCATCGCGCGGGTTCAGGCCATGTTCTGGCAGGACGATAATGGCTCGGGCACCGCGCGCGAAATCATCACGGTCCCGGTCAAACCCGGTACTCAATCGTCGTCCGTGTCGGTTGTTTCTTCGGCCAGGTTCAGCGGATGCGCCGGCTGGATCGTCGACACCGCGTGCTTGTACACAAGCTGTGCCATGCCATCGCGCTGCAACAACATGCAGAACAAGTCGAACGCGGCGATATGCCCCTGCAACATCACGCCGTTGACCAGAAACATCGTCACCGGGTCAGCCGATTTGCGGACGGCATTCAGGAAAATTTCCTGCAGCAGCGGCTGCTTTTTCTGCGCTTCGCCCACAGCGTCGAGAATTGCGTCGACGTCGATCGGACCCGACGGCATGATCGTGGAGATCGCGTGCTTGTAGATCAGCTGCGACTGGCCATCGCGGCGCAGCAGCACCGAAAAATTATCGAACCAGGTCACGATGCCCTGCAGCTTCACGCCCTTGACGAGGAACATCGTCACCGGCGCCTTTGAGCGGCGCAGGGCGTTGAGGAACAAATCCTGAAGCGAGGTTTGCTTGTCGGCCATATCGGCTTCCTTGTTATTGGCGGGGGGTGCCCCGCGATGCGCCGGTTCCCGGCGTCGGATTGATCGCACCAACATGTGCGACAGAAGTATCAGACCAGCAATCTAGGTAGCCACAACCCGCGCGTCCATAGCACGACGATTGCTTATTCGTCCCGCGTTTCCGTGATCCCCAGCAGTTTCAGCTTCCGGTGGAGCGCTGATCGTTCCATGCCGATAAAGGTCGCCGTGCGCGAAATGTTCCCGGAAAACCGCCGAATCTGAACGCGCAGATATTCGCGCTCAAACGTCTCTCTGGCTTCACGCAAGGGTGATGCCATGATCGCATTGGCTCCTGCCGCGCCCAGATCACCGCGATCGCCAAGCACTTCAACCGGCAGCAGATCGACGTCGATCCGCCCGATCCGATCGCCCGGGGCGAGGATGACCGTGCGTTCGACCACGTTCCTCAGCTGGCGAACATTGCCAGGCCATTCATAGCTTTGCAGCGCGACCATCGCATCAGCTGCGACCTCTGGAGTCGGCACGCGGCGCTGCGCAGCGTAATGCGCCACGAAATGCTCGACCAGTGCTGGAATATCCTCGCGCCGCTCGCTCAGCCCCGGAATAAGGACCGGCACAACGTTCAGCCGATAGTATAAATCTTCTCGGAACCGCCCTTCCGATATCTCGATCGTCAGGTCACGCGCGGTGGCCGAAACGACACGGACGTCCACCCGTACCTGGCGCTGCCCACCGACACGGGTAAAACTCTGTTCAGTCAGCACTCTTAGAATGCGGCCCTGGGTTGCCAGCGGCATGTCAGCAATTTCATCGAGAAACAGGGTGCCGCCATGCGCCTGTTCGAGCAGGCCAGGGCGGACAACATAGCCCCCCTCCTCCACCCCGAATAACTCTTCCTCGACTCGTTCCGGCGTCATTCGCGCGGCGCTCACGACGATGAACGGCGCCGATGCACGCGTGCTCCACCCGTGGAGGAGCCGCGCCGCGACTTCCTTGCCAACGCCCGCGCCGCCCATCACCAATACGCGGCTGCCAGTCGAGGCAACGCGCTTCAGCGTCGCGCGCACGGCGTTGATCGCCCCTGAATTGCCGGTCAGGTCGTCCTCCCGCCCCGCCGATGCGCGCAGCGAGGCGATTTCACGCTTCAGCCGCTCGGTCTCCGTCGCCCGCTCGACGAGCAAGAGGAGCCGTTCGGCCTCGAACGGCTTTTCGATAAAGTCCGCCGCGCCGCGCCTGATCGCCGAAACGGCGGTGTCGAGATTGCCATGGCCTGAAATAACCAGCACCGGAATTGTCGGATCGCGCCTTTTCAGCTCATCGAGCAACTCGAGCCCATCGAGGCGCGAATCCTTGAGCCAAACGTCGAGCAGCACGAGCGACGGGCGACGAGTCGCAATGGCCTCCAGCGCGGCATCGCTGTCGGCAGCGCAGCGTGTCTCATACCCCTCATCCTCCAGCACACCCGATACGAGTTCGCGAATATCGCGTTCGTCATCGACGACTAAGATATCGATCGCCATTAGCTGTTCCGATTTCTGGTAAGGGCCGACAGGCGGCTTTCCTCGGCGGCACCGCAATCCGGATCAGCGCCGCTGTTGAGCGTTGCGAGCATGGTGGCATCGAACGTCATCGTTACGATCGTCCCGCCGCCCTCTCGATCACCAAAGGCCATCGTGCCAAAATGTTCCTCGACGATTTTTTTGACGATAGCCAGGCCGAGCCCGGTGCCGCGTGCACGCGTGGTCATATAGGGCTCGATGATCCGGTCGCGCTCGAACGGCAAGCCGACGCCGCTATCGGCCACGGCAATGATCACTTGGCGACCGTCGCTGGCGGACGACAGCGTCATCACGACTTCGCGTTCTGTTTCCACCTCGACCGCCTCGATTGCCTCGACGGCGTTTTTGACAAGGTTGGTCAGCGCCTGGCCGATCTGACGGCGATCGCAGACGAGCAATGGTGGCGGCTCATCATGGACCAGCGAAAAGCGGATATCGCCATGTGCAACTTCGTGCAGGAAAAGCGATTGTCGGGCGAGATCCACCAGCGACTCTTCACGGAACACGGGCTTGGGCATCCGTGCGAAGGAGGAGAATTCGTCGACCATCCGCCGCAAGTCACCCACTTGACGCACGATCGTTTCAGTCAGTCGCGCGAAGGTGCCGTCATCTGCGGCGATCTGCTTGCCATACCGACGCTGGAGCCGCTCAGCCGCGAGTTGGATCGGCGTCAGCGGGTTCTTGATCTCATGCGCGATCCGGCGTGCAACATCGGACCAGGCGGCGCGACGCTGATCGAGCAATTGCTGTGTGATATCGTCAAAGGTGAGCACTTGCCCCGCTTCGTCACCGGTAATCTTCACCGCCAACGTCCGGGCCTCCCCTCGGGCCGTGATCTGGATCACGGCTTCGCGGGCATCCCCGTGGCGAAGCGCATCAAGGTCGGCGGAGACGGCTTCCAACGGCTGGCCGACTGGCGCTTCGTCCCCCACCCCCAACAATGCGATCGCCGAGCTGTTGATCAGCCGCACCATGCCGTCATGGCTGATCGAGATCACGCCCGCCGTGACGCCAGACATCACCGCCTCAATGAGCGCGCGGCGACTATCGAGCTGGTCATTGGCGGTCACCAGCGCGCTCGTTTGTTGCTGCAGCCTACTCGTCATCGCGTTAAAGGCGTTGGCGAGCGTCCCCACCTCATCCTGCGCTGTCGGCGCGGCGACCCGTGCGGTCAAATCGCCACCCTCAACCCGACGCGCCGCTGACACCAGCTCACCCACGGGGCGCACCAGTCGATCGGCAACGGCAAGGGCGATCCACACAGCAATTCCGACGATGATCAGCGAAATACCCAGCAGGGCCGCATTGAATTGCAGCTGAAGCGAGCGCGATCGCTTGATCAGCGAACGATAGTCAGCGAGCACCGCATCAGCGCGTCGGGTTTGGTCCGCCATCACCTTCACGTCGGTAACCCGCGCCGCATAGAGGAAAAGCTGGTCGGTCTGCGGAATCATCGTGACCGTGCGGATGCGATCGCCACCGACCGAGACATAACTGCGCTTTCCTGCACGGACCGCCGCAATCGCCATCGGACTGATCTGTTTGGCGAGATCGACTTCATAAGGATTGACGAGCGCGAAGGTCTGGATTTCACCGCTCGGCAGCACCTTGAACATCACGCCTTCCGACAAGCTGCGAAAGAACACCTGCTGGGCAAATATCCCAGCGAGCGCGGTATCGCTGAGTTGGCGTTGATTAAGCGCGGTGGACATATCCCCCGCCATCGTCACTGTGGCCTCTTCCCAGCGATTGAGCATCTGGCTGTACGACACGCGCGCCAAGGCCGTTGTGTTCTCCAGCATCTTGCTGGCCTTGTCCGAAAACCAGAATTCGACGCCGTACTGGAACAGAAGCGAGGCGAAGATCGTCACCAGCAGCATCGGCACAGCCGCGATGACGGAAAACAGCGCGACGAGGCGGACATGGAGCCGCCCGCTGCCGCCGATTGGCGAAAGCGCCGCACGACGATGGGCAACCCGCCGCCCAATTAGCACAAGCAATGCCACGCCCGGCACCAGATTGGCGACCAACAGCAACGCGACCAGCGGAGGCGATAACAGGTGCTGAACAGATTTGTCGGAGTCGATAATGAAATAGGTCGCAATGCCAATCCCGATGGCACCAGCCAGCACCGCAAGCTCAACAAACGGAGTGACCGAAAAAAGTGTTCGCTGCGGCGCCGAGGCGGCAACAGGGGCGATCGACGACGTCATCGTTGCATTTATACAACGCAACAGTTGCAACGAGAACACATATTCTCGCCAACCGCCGTGCCCCAGGCTCGCACGGTCGTACCGGAACGGGTCACCCAGGGTCGTTTTGTGGTGTTGCGTCGATGTCGAGCGTGTCGAGCCGCTTGCGCAGCGTGTTGCGATTAATGCCCAGCGCTCGCGCCGCGCGCAGCTGATTGCCGCCATGACGCGCAAGTACCGCCTCGATCAGCGGGCGTTCGACCTCACCAATGATCCGATCATACAGCGTGCCATCGTCAAGTACGGTCGGTTCTTCGCGCGCAAGCCGATCGAGCCGGGCGCGCACGGCCGCGGCAATACCAGGATCAGCAAGCGTTGGGGCTGAAACCGATCCAGCGCTGCCAAGCATTTCCTGGACCCCGTCTGCGCCGATCACCTCATCGCGACCAAGCACCGCCACACGCCGCATCGTGTTCTCGAGCTCGCGAACATTGCCCGGCCAGTCATAGCTTTCGAGCAGCGCCATGGCGGCATCGTCGAGCTGTTTGCGCGGTAAACCCTGCTGCGCGGCCTGATCGAGGAAATAGCGTGCGAGCAACGCGATATCCTGGCGGCGTTCGCGCAAAGCGGGCAGCGCGATTGGCACGACGTTTAGCCGGTAGAACAGATCCTCGCGAAACCGCCCCTGCGCGACGAACTGCGCCAGATCGCGGTTGGTCGCCGCAACGATGCGTACATCGGCGCGGATCGTCCGTGCCCCGCCGACCGTGGTGAATTCCCCCGATTGCAGCACGCGCAGCAGGCGCGTTTGCGCCTCCATCGGCATGTCGCCAATTTCGTCGAGGAACAAGGTACCGCCAGCGGCCTGCTCGAACCGCCCTGCCGACCGCGCTTGCGCCCCGGTAAAAGCGCCACGTTCATGCCCGAAAAGCTCCGCCTCGATCAGCTCGCGCGGAATGGCGGCCATGTTGATCGCCAGGAACGGTGCATGACGCCGTGGCCCGAGATCATGCACCGCGCGCGCCACCAGTTCCTTGCCGGTGCCCGATTCGCCCGAGATTAACACGGTCAGATCATTCGACACGACGCGGGCGATGATGCGGTACACATCCTGCATGGCGGGGGACCGACCAATCAGCGGCAGGCCGTCGCCGTCGGGATCGATGCTGATCGCGGCAGCATGGCCTCGATCGAGCGCGCCTTTCACCGTCCGTGCCAGCATATCGAGATCGAACGGCTTGGGCAGATAATCGAACGCCCCCACCTCGGTCGCGCGGACGGCTGTTGTCAGCGTATTCTGGGCGGACAGCACAATTACCGGGAGCCCTGGATGCGTCATGAGCAGGCTTGATATCATATCAAGCCCGTTGCCATCGGGCAGCACGACATCGGTAATCAGCACATCCGGCAGGCCACCCGCAAGCTGTTGGTGCATATCCGCCAGCGTACCGACCGTCTTAACGTCATGGCCTAGCCTTCGCAGCGCCTGACCGACCACGGTTCGGATCGCGGCATCATCATCGACGACCAGAATGCGCCCACTCATTTGGCAGCCGCCGGCAGCAAGATACGGAAAACCGTTTGTTCGGGGGCGCCCTCGCGCGCATATTGGACGATCCCGCCCATATCGCGAACCAGCTTTTCAACCAGCGCAAGGCCAAGCCCCTGCCCCTCTGGCTTGCCCGACACGAACGGATCGAACAGGTGATCGGCAATGTCGGCGGGCGCGCCGGGGCCGTTGTCGATCACACAAAGCTCGATCGGCAAGCGCTGGCGCGGTTTGCCCGGGGTCGCGGGCACCGCCATGCCGTGACGGTATGCCGTTGTCAGCTTGATCCGCGCGTTGGCTTGGCGAAGTGTCGCCTCACGCGCATTTTTGAGGAGGTTGATCATGACCTGCATCAGGGCATCCGGATCGACCATTACGGGCGGCAACGACGGATCGAACCGCTCTTCGATCGTCATCCCGCGTGCAAAGCCCGCCAGCGCGACACGGCGGGCGTGATCGAGCATCGGATAGACATTATGCGCGCCGAGCGACAGCGGGCGTGTATCCGTAAAATCCTGCATCCGGTCGATCAGCGCGGCGATTCGGTCGACCTCGGTCACGATCAGCGTCGTCAATTCGCCAGCGTCACCGCCGCTCGCCCCGTCCGCCAGCAACTGTGCGGCACCGCGAATGCCCGAAAGCGGGTTCTTGATCTCGTGCGCAAGCATTGCCGCTGCGCCAACCGCAGACCGCGCCGCCGCCCGGTCGGCCTGCCCCAGCCGCCGCGATGCCGCGCCGTTGTGGAGCGTAATGATTCGCCAGCCGGGGTGATCGGCGACCATCGCCTCAATAAAGTCGATCCGTACGCGCCCGCCCCGGGTCGTTTCGATCACGCTATCATAGACCGCAAAGCCCAGCCCAGCACGACGATCGCCATAGCCGGCGGGTGGCACCATCACATGATCGAGCCCATGCCCCTGCATCGCGCGTTCGGAGATATTGAGGAGCAGTTCCGCCTCGCTATTGGCATAGCCGATCCGCCCTGCCGGATCGACCAGCAGGACAGCGACCGGCAGTGCTGCCAGCAGTTCGGCAAACAGCGGTCGTGGCGCGAAATCGACATAAGCGGGGGTGCCCGATTGCGGCAATCCCGTCAGGCCGCTTGCAGCGTGGCGTAACCGGCGCGGTACGGCGCATAGAATTCCGCCAGCATCGCCAGCACGACCTTGGGATCGCCCTGCTGGTTCACCCGATTGCGGAATTCAGCCGATCCGTGCAGTCCGCGCGTGTACCAGCCGATATGTTTCCGAGCGAGATTGACGCCAGTTTCGTTACCATAGAGCGCGAGCATCGCCTCATAATGCTCTATGATAACGCGATATTGTTCATCAAGGCTCGGATCGGGTCGAACCCGGCCAGTTGCAAACCAATCCATCACCTGGCCGAGCAGCCAAGGCTTGCCGTAAGCACCGCGCCCTATCATCACGCCGTCGGCGCCCGATTGCTCAAGCGCCATCTCGGCATCGGCAATCGAGCAGATATCACCGTTGACGATCACCGGCAGCGTCACCGCGTCCTTCACCCGCCGGACGAACGCCCAGTCGGCGCTCCCTTTATACATCTGGTTCCGGGTGCGTCCGTGAACGGTGATCATCTGCGCGCCCAGATCCTGCGCGATCCGCGCGAGCTCGGGCGCGTTCAGGCTGGTGTGATCCCACCCCATCCGCATCTTCACCGTCACCGGTACCTTGACGGCCTTCACCGTCGCTTCGATCAGACTGGCAGCGAGCGGCAGGTCGCGCATCAGCGCAGAGCCGGCATCGCCATTGACGATCTTCTTGACGGGGCAGCCCATATTGATGTCGATGATCTGCGCGCCGCGATCCTCGTTGAGTTTCGCGGCTTCGGCCATTTCATAAGGGCTGCACCCGGCGAGTTGCATCGAGATCGGCTCTTCGACCGGGTCCCAGGCCGCCTTTTGCAGCGACTGGCGGGTTTCGCGGATCATCGCCTGGCTGGCGATCATTTCTGATATGTTGAGGCCCGATCCATAGCGCCGCACGATCCGCCGGAACGGCATATCGGTGACGCCCGTCATCGGGGCGAGCAGCACGGGGCTGTCGATCCGCACGGGACCGATCTGAATGGGGGATAGCGTCGTCATGATCTGCCTGAAAAACAGGCAGCGTTTACCCATAGCTGCTCCTGCTGGCAAGACTGGCGAGCAGCAAGCGGTTGCGCTAGGCGGGCGGCATGACGGAGCAACCCAATATTGTGGCGCTGATCGTCGCGGCCGGCACCGGCACGCGGGCGGGCGGCACTATGCCAAAGCAGTTCGCGAGTCTGGCGGGCAAACCCATGATCGCGCACAGCCACGCCGCACTGTCAGGCCATCCGCAGATAAGTAAGGTCCTCATCGCGATCGGTGAAGGACAGGAGGCGCTGCTCGACGAGGCAATTGGGCCAGTGCCTCGACTCGCCGGTGGCGCCACGCGCCGTCATTCGGTGCGCGCGGGTCTCGAGAGGATCGCGGCTGAGGGCGGTGCCGATCTGGTGCTGATCCACGATGCCGCCCGCCCCTTTTTGTCGGCGAGTGTGATCGACCGTCTGATCGCGGCGTTGGTCGACAGCGCAGGTGCCGTGCCGGTGCTCCCGGTGGCCGATACGCTGGCAACGGGCATCGAGATTCTGGGGGCAACAGTGCCGCGCGACCGTCTGTTTCGGGTGCAGACCCCGCAGGCCTTCCACTTTCAGGCCGTGCTCGAGGCGCACCGACAATGGCCCGATGGCGAAGACGCGACCGATGATGCACAGATGGTTCGCCGTTTCGGTGGCGAGGTTGCAATGGTAGAAGGCGATGTAATGCTCGAAAAAGTCACCTATCCCGCCGATTTCGCCGCCGCTGAGGCGCGGCACGGGGCGACGTTCGTGTCGCGCACCGCGATGGGATATGACGTGCACCGGCTCGAAGTGGGCGAAGAGCTGTGGCTGGGTGGCATCCTGATCCCCCATGACAAGGGCCTGTCGGGCCATAGCGACGCCGATGTCGGGCTGCATGCGCTTACCGATGCGCTGCTCGGTACGATCGGCGCAGGCGATATCGGCACGCACTTCCCCCCCAGCGATCCACAATGGCGTGGTGCTGCCTCCTACAAATTCCTCCAGCATGCCGCCGACCTGATTGCAGAGCGCGGCGGCATCATCGATTTTGTCGACCTGACGCTGATCTGCGAGGCTCCCAAGATCGGCCCGCACCGAGACGCGATGCGCGCACGGATTGCTGAACTGCTTTCCCTGGATAACGATCAGGTGAGCATTAAGGCGACCACCACCGAAAAGCTCGGCTTTACGGGGCGTGGCGAAGGCATTGCTGCCCAGGCAGTCGCGTCGATCCGGGTGCCTGCACGGGCATGACGCGCAGATCGATCCCCGCTGCGCTGTTGCTCATCCTCGGTGCCAGTGCTGCTTCGGCCCAGTCGGTTGTGGCGACGGTTACCCTGCCTTGCGTCACCCCGACCGAGGCCGAGGCGCTGGTCGCCGCGGTCGTGCCCGAACTGATTGGCGATATCGGCAGGGTATGCGCCAGTGCGCTGCCTGAAACAGCGCTACTACGGCAAACATCGGGCTCCTTCATCGCCAAATACCGCGCCGAGGCAGACCTCGCCTGGCCGCGCGGGCGGAGTGCCATCGCCAAGATCACGGGACCCGACATCGCTTCGTTGCTTAGCACCGATGTCGCCCGGCCTTTGCTCGCAACACTGGTTACCCCCGCGCTGACGCGCGGGCTACAGCCGGTCGATTGCCCCGCGATCGAGCGGATCGTCACGCTCGCCCAGCCGCTTCCGGCCCGCAACAGCGCTGCGCTGTTCGTCTCGATCATTCAGCTGGTCGATGCCAAGCGAACGGGCACAAACAAGCCCCGCCTGCCGATCTGTCAACAGGGACCGCGCTGATATGGATACGATCCTGCCCGCCGAACTGGTCGAGGCTGCACGCCGCGTTGTGACCGCGAATCTTGCTGCGGGGCGAACCATTTCAATCGCCGAAAGCTGCACCGGCGGTATGGTTGCTGCTGCCATCACTGAGATTCCGGGCTCGTCGGGCGTCATGCACACCGGCTTCGTCACCTATTCGAACGACGCCAAGGCGGCGTTGCTTAAGGTAAACCAAGACGTCCTCGACACATTCGGTGCCGTCTCGATCGCGGTTGCCTGGAGCATGGCACAAGGCGCGCTGGCGGCATCGGGCGCAGACGTTGCTGTGGCAATCACAGGCGTTGCCGGTCCAGGCGGCGGCACTGAGAAAAAGCCGGTCGGCACCGTGGTGTTCGCCCGCGCTGAAAAGGGCGACGATCCGTCAAACGTTGTCGCCGATCGCCGCGATTTCGGCGATCTGGGGCGCGGCGGAATCAGGCTTCAGGCGGCGCTGTGTGCACTCGAACTGCTAATGCCGCCAGAGCCGGCTTCCGGCGCATAAAGAACCGCTGCCCGATCCTCGAACGCGCCGATCATCTTGCGGAGCGCGCGATCGAAAACCTGGCCTGCCAACGCTTCGAACACGCGGTTCTTGAACGCGAAATCGACGGAAAAATCGACCAGGCAGCCGCCCTTCCCATCCGGCCTGAAACCCCATTCATTCCGCAGATACTTCAGCGGACCGTCGACATATTCGACCATAATCCGCGACGGCCGGGTCTTTTGCACCTTTGACGTAAACGTCTCGCGTAAGCCCTTGAAACCAACCACCATGTCGGCCACCAACTGCGTCTCGCTGTTCGATCGCACCCGGATCGCCGTAACCCAAGGCAGAAAATCAGGATAACGCGCGACATCACCGACCAGCGCAAACATTTGTTCCGGCGGATAGGGCAGTCGCCGCGTTTCGGTGTGGCGCGGCATCAGGCGCGCGCCAACTGTGCCTCGCGCGCTGCCCGCAACCGGGCGAAATCATCCCCGGCGTGATAGCTTGAGCGCGTCAGTGGTGAACTGGCGACCAACAAAAATCCCTTGGCACGGGCGATCGCGGCAAAGGCATCGAACCCGGCCGGCGGCACGAAATCGATGACCTTGGCGTGGCGCGGCGTGGGTTGCAGATACTGGCCCATCGTCAGGAAATCGATATCGGCGCTGCGCATATCGTCCATCACCTGATGCACTTCGAGCCGCTCTTCCCCCAGCCCGAGCATGACGCCAGATTTGGTGAAGATCGACGGATCATGGCGCTTCACGCTCTCGAGCAGACGCAGCGACGCATAGTAGCGCGCGCCGGGCCGGATCGTCGGGTACAGACGAGGAACGGTCTCGAGATTATGGTTGTAGACTTCCGGTCCAGCCTCGACGATCGATTCAATCGCGGCCTGCGCCTTGTTGCGGAAATCGGGGGTCAAAATCTCGATCGTCGTGTTGGGCGTGGTCCGACGCAGCGCCTGGATCACCTTGACGAACTGGCTCGCTCCACCATCGGGCAGATCGTCGCGGTCAACCGAGGTGATGACGATATGTTCAAGCCCAAGCTCGGCAGCGGCATCAGCGGTATGCTGGGGCTCCATCGCGTCGACCGCACGGGGCATCCCCGTCTTCACGTTACAGAAGGCACAGGCGCGGGTGCAGGTGTCGCCCAGGATCATCACCGTGGCGTGCTTTTTCGTCCAGCATTCGCCGATATTGGGGCAAGCGGCCTCTTCGCACACCGTGTTCAGGTTCAGGCGGCGCATCATCGCCTTGGTTTCGGCAAAGCCGGTGCTCGTCGGTGCCTTTACCCTGATCCAGTCGGGCTTGCGCTGGCGTTCCGGCCCCGCAGGTTTTGGGGCAAGCGATGACATCTCGTTCATGTTGATGACATAGCGATGCTTCGCACGGGTTGCCAGCCCCACGGGTCGGCGATAAACCAACCCGATGCCTGACTTGAACAATCTCATCGGCGGTTATCACCGTTTCCGCGACACTGACTGGCCCCGGGAGCGCGACCGCTGGGCAAAGCTCAAAGAGGGCCAAAGCCCTGGTGTGATGGTCATTTCCTGTTCCGATAGCCGAGTCGACCCATCGCAGATTTTCGATACGTCTCCGGGCGAGATTTTCGTCGTTCGCAACGTCGCCAATCTGGTGCCGCCGTTCGAAACCGATGGCTCGCGCCACGGTGTGTCAGCAGCGCTCGAGTTCGCGGTGACCCAGCTCGAAGTGAACGAGATCGTCGTTATGGGCCACGGTGCCTGCGGCGGTGCCAAGGCGGCACTGTCCAAGGCATTCGATGGATGCAAGCCCGGCGAAGGCGGGTTCATTGCGCATTGGGTCGATTTGCTCGCCGACGCGCGCGAACGAATCATCGCTGAATATGGCGATGGCCCTGAAGCCGTCCACGCGATGGAACTGGAAGCGGTGCGCGTCAGCATCGCCAATCTACGGACCTTCCCCTTCATCACGCCGCGCGAAGCCGATGGTCGGTTGAAGATTCGCGGCGCCTATTTCGCGATCGCCGACGGGGTGCTGCACGTGATGGACGAGAAGGGCGATTTTAGCCCGGCGTAACCTTGCACTCACGCGCTACCTTTTCAGCATGACACGCAAGATTAGTTATTCGAACTGCACGAAGGCGGTGCTTTGCCCTTCAAAGCCGAGCCTTGAACCGCTGGCGCCATGCTAAAGACTAATGGCTGAAGCTCATAATGCCCCGACCGCACGGTTGGGGCGATCGAGCAAGGTGGTTATGCCCAACACCATCCCTGCAATCAGGGCAGCAATCGCAAGCACCTGCATACCGCCTTCCAGGCCATAGCTTGCCTTCATCGCCCCCATGATCGATGGCGATGCTGCACCGATCAGGAACCCTGATGCCAGCAATATGCCCGTCACGGTCGAGCGAAGCCGGTCCTCCACCACATCAAAGATCGCCGCGAAGATACCGGCATCGTAAATCCCCCGGAAAAAGCCAAACAAGCCGAGCGCGACATAGGCCTGCCACGCGGTGGATGCCGACGCTGCCCACCAGATGAACGGCACCATCCCGATCAATCCGAATGCCATCGAGAGCAAACGCACACGCGGCCAGCGCCCCATCAGCCGGTCAGTCGCCCAACTTGTAAGCGCAAGACCGGCATAGGCGCCGATGTGATGATAAACGACGGCTTCGAAACCGGCATAGGCAATCGGTACACCGAAGCGCTCGAACAGGAGCGTGGGGGTCCAGGTCAGGAAGCCAACGAGCACAAAAATCAGCCCGCCAAAGCCAATCATATGGGCGATGATGGTTGGCGTGCCCGCAATCACTGCAAGCGAGTCGCGAACCGTCGCCCGGGTCGTCGCCCAATCCTTCGGTGCCGCCGCCGCGTCGCGCAACGGCTGATGGCCACGCAATCGCCACATCAGAAAAATGCCCCAGGCAAGGCCGGCGATACCGTAAATCAGAAAGGCGGCACGCCAGCCAAGTGCCTGAGCGGTAAGGCCCGAGATCAAGCTGCCCAGCACAATCCCGGTGTAGTTGGCCGTCTGGTGCAGCGATAATGCGCGGGCGCGGGTTTTGACATGTGCCTCGCCAATCAGTGACGCTGCCGCGGGGGCATAAAGCGCCTCGCCTGCCCCAGTCGCAATGCCGCGATACATCAGCAGCAGCAGGAAACTCGACGCGAAACCCGTCAGCAACGTCCCCGTGCTGAACGTCAACAAGCTGATCACAACGACCTTGCGGCGATCGATGACATCACCCAGCCAGCCAGAGAGCGGCACCAGCAATCCATAAACGATGGTGAAGGTCGTCGCGATCGCACCCAAGGCGGCATCCCTGATCTGCAGGTCGGTTCGAATTAACGGCAGAACGACATTGAAAACTTGGCGATCCGCCTGGTTGAGAAAAAAAGCGACCCATAACAGCGCGACAATTTCCCATCGGCCAACGGGCGAAGGATGCCCCCTACCCGTCAAAGGCGTCCGATCCGGCCGTCCAGCGACCGCGCTCTCCCGATCCATTAATTTTCCTATTTGAACAATATGTATTTTTGTCCAGAGTAGATCGGCGATACACCTTCGACAAGCCCAGATCGGAACGTTGCATGATCGGAAGACTAGATCTCTCGCAGTTTGAACGAGCGCCAATCGTTTTGGCGAATGGCCTTCGCTTTCCGGAAGGTCCGGCGTTTGATGGGCAGAATCGGTTATGGGCTGTCGAACTGAAGGGCGGCGCGCTGCTGCGCATGAACGATGGCGTGGTCGAACGCATCGCCGTTGGCGGGGCGCCCAATGGCCTTGCCTTTTGGGATGACCAAGCCTGGTTCTGCGACGCCGACCAAAGAAGCATCCGGCGACTCAACGAAGATGGCATTTGCGAGACCATCGTCGATGCCGTTGACGGCGTGGCGCCTGATAGACCTAATGATCTGGCCTTTGATGCGGCAGGGAATCTGGTCTTTACGTGCCCCGGAAATTCGCGAACCGAGCCAACGGGATCCGTCTGGTGCCGCCGCCCTGATGGATCATTACGCGCGATCGCGCAGGGCATGTATTTCCCGAATGGCTTGGCGTTCAGTGCCGATGGGAAAACGCTGGTGATCGCCGAAACCTATCGACATCGGTTGTGGCGCGGGGTTTGGAACGCTGAAACGACCCAATGGATCGGTGCCACGCCATGGGCGGAAGTCGGCGGACCGATTGGCCCCGACGGCATGGCGTTTTGCGAGACCGGTGCGCTGTTCGTGGCGCTGTACGGGCTGGGGGCGGTCGCCGTGGTCGAAGGCGACACCCCCCTTATTCGGCGGATCGCGGTTGACGGCCAGTGCCCCACCAACCTCGCCTTTGATCCCGCCGGCACCCTTGGACTCGTGATTACCGAAGCCGATCAAGGGCGGCTGCTCCAATACCGGACCGATGTTCGAGGCGCCCCGCTTTTCCGAACCAAGCCAACGTCGCAACCGGGTGGATAATCACGTCGATCCTCAACGCACGCCGCGATAGCCTATTGCGTGATCCAACCCACGGCCCTATTCGAATACGGTGAAATCATAGACAAAACCGTATTTGAATATTTGATTGCCGATAAAAAGACGAGCCTCAAGGCTGGAGAGACAGATCATGGTGGAATTCAACGATCGCGCCCATCCCTTCAACGCGCTGCCGATGCGGACCGCCATTGCCACCTTTTGGCCGCCTACCGAGGATCGGCTCCGGTTCATGGCCCAGCTCGGCATTCAGGACGGGTTGTTATGGGCAACCACTTTCCCGACGCCTGAGGCGGTGAACTTCAAGGAACTCGTGCGCATCCGGCACCTGTACGAAGAACATGGCATCCGCCTGTTCGCTCTCGAAAGCGTGTCAGCGCATTTCTATGACAAAATCGTCTTGGGCAAAGATGGCCGCGACGAACAGATCGAGGCCTATAAGCGGATCATTCAAGCCTGTGGCCGCGCCGGCATCCCCGTGCTGGGGTATAACTGGATGATCAACGGCGTATGGCGATCGACCTATTCGCGGCCGGTGCGCGGCGGAGCGCGGGCTACCGCGTTCGATTACGCCCAGATGCGCGACGCGCCGCTCATCGCCGACCGCGACTATTCTGAAGAGGAATTCTGGGACAATTACGAATATTTCATCCGGCGCGTGCTGCCGGCAGCCGAGGCCGAGGGCGTCAAACTCGCCATTCATCCCAGCGATCCGCCGGTCCCCAAGCTTGGCGGCCTTCCCTGTCTGATGCGCAGCCCCGAAAATCTCGAACGGGCGATGGCGATCCAACCCAGCGACGCGCACGGCCTTACCTTCTGCCTGGGGAACTGGGGCGCGATGGGGGTTGATCTCACCCACTGGATCCGCAAGCTCGGCCCGGCTGGTAAGCTGCTCTATGTCCACTTTCAGGCAACCCGCGGCTGCGTGCCTAACTTCACCGAGAGCTTTATTGACGATGCTGATTATGATCCGATCGAGCTGATCAAGGTGCTCGATGAGGTGGGCTTCAACGGTGTCATGATCCCCGGCCATGTCCCGCAAATCGACATGGACGAGGAATGGCGAACCGAGCTGTCGTCAGCCAAGACACCCTATCGCCACCCCATGGGCGGCTTTGCGGCGCGTGCCTTCACGATCGGTTATCTCAAGGCAACCATCGCTGCGGTTCGGGCAGCGCGCGAGGGGCGGCTTGGTCCCGATATTGAGGCCGCACAAACACCCGCTGGCTCCCCTTTCCCGAACCGCGCTTGTCGATGCGTTGTAACCGATGCTGAAGGGGATCGCCTGGCAGCATACCCGTGCAATGGCCCCCTTGCATGCGCTGAGCGAGGTTTGGCGTGACTTGCGGGGCCAGTCGATCGTGACCTGGGATAGCCGCTCGCTCAAGGCCTTTGCGGAAACGCCGCTTGATGAATACCCCGATTACGATCTGATTATCTTCGATTATCCGTTCGCCGGCGAGGCCCTGGACGAAGGCTGGGTGATTGGCATGGAGACTTTGCTCGATCCGCAGGTGATTGAAGCGCGTCGGCAGGGATGTGTGGGACGCACCCTGGCGTCATTCGAATGGCAAGGGGGCATCGCCGCATTGCCCATCGATGCGGCAACGCATGTGTGCGCATGGCGCGAAGATCTATCGCCCGTTCTCCCGAGCAATTGGGCGGAAACCATCGCGCTGGCCCGATCAACAGGCAAAGTCGTTATGCCGATGACGCCAACGGCGATCTGGGGCGCGTTGATCACGCTCTGCGCGCACCGTGGCGCGCCACCGATGGACCTTCAGGCCGAAACCGCTTTTAACCGAGACATCGCCGTCGCAGCACTTTCCGACATCGCCGCCCTCGCGGTGGAATTGCCGTCATGGTGCTTCAAGGCTTCGCCCGTCGCAGTGCTGAACCGCATGAGCATGACCGACGATTTTGGCTATTGCCCCCTCACCTATGGCTATTCGGTGTATGCGATGCAGGGCTATGCACAGCATCCGCTGCGTTTCGGGGATATTCGGATCGATGTCGGGCAATCGCCCAATGGCGCCATTCTGGGGGGCGCGGGCATTGGTGTTCTGGCAGGAAGCCAAAACCCCCAGGCGGCTGCTCAACTCGCCGCCTGGCTGACATCGGATTCGATCCAGGGCCAACTCTACCCGCAATTCGGCGGTCAGCCCGCAGCGCGCGCAGGTTGGACAAACCCGGTGCAGGATGCGCTTGCAGGCGGCTTTTATGCAGATACGCTCGCAACGATGACGAATTGCTACCATCGACCGAACATGCCCGGTTTCCATGCATTCCAAACCCGGTCGGCCAATGCGCTGCATGCGATGGTTCAGCAGCGCAGCCCGGCTGAGATGGTGCTCGATAAGATCGATGCGGAATGGCAACGCTTGATACAAACGGTGGGCAATGTCTGACTTCAATCTGGCCGGAAAACGCGCGTTGGTGACCGGATCAAGCGAAGGCATCGGCCTTGCGATTGCGACCAAACTGGCCCGTGCTGGGGCTCATGTGCAACTCCACGGCATCGAAGCTCCCGATCACCCCCTTGCCCAAGCCGCCTTGGCCGAGGTCGGTGAGCGTGGCCGCTACACCGCTGCCGATCTGGCCGATCCGGAAGCGCTGGAAACACTTATCGCGACGACCGGGCCGATCGACATGTTGATATCGACCGTCGCCACTCAAGTCCGGCAGCCGCTGGGCGAGGTGACGATGGATGCCGTGGATCTGCAATTTCGGTTGAACTTCCAGTCGGCGCTTCAACTCATCCAGGCGGTTCTCCCCCAAATGCGCGCAAAGCGATGGGGGCGAATTGTGGTGATTGGCAGCGTGCAGGAGGCCAAACCGCATCCGCAAATGGTCACCTATGCCGCGCTGAAGGGCGCGCAGGAAAACCTCGTCCGCAACCTTGCCCTGCAACTCGCCGCCGACGGCGTTACCGTGAACAATGTTGCGCCCGGCGTCATCGTCACCCGCCGCAATCAAGCACCATTGGCCGATCCCGAATATGCCCGACAAGTGATCGAACGCATCCCGGCACGCGCTTATGGTGAACCTCGGGATATTGTCGGCGCCGTTCTGCTGCTTTGTTCTGAGGCCGGACGTTACATTACCGGCGCAACCATACCCATCGACGGCGGCATGCATATCTGATCGCCATGGTAGATCACGGCATCAGCACCATTGCATCCCGGTCGCCTGCATCAGGCCTTTGATGTACCCAATCGTATAGACCATGCCCTCGGGTTCATAGCCAACGCTGACGCCACCCTCGAAACTCTGTGGCGTCGGTGCGCCGACCATTGACGGGGCATGGTCAGGGCGCAGATAGCCGTCGAAGCCGATGTCGCGATAGGCGCGGAACATCGCCGCCATGTCGGTGTCACCGGATTCGGGAAAGGTCTCGACGAAATCGGTCCAGATGCCTTTCACGTCGCGGATATGGACATAGAAAATCTTGTTCTGCGCGCCGAAGCGGCGAACCAGCGCCTCCACATCCTCACCCATCGTCTTGTACGTCGCCTGGCAAAAGGTGAGGCCGTGCATCGGGCTATCGACCAGATCGAGCGCGCGCTGGCTGGCATCGGCGTTTATGAAGATGCGGGCAATCCCTCGGATCATTGGCGCTGGCGGATCATCGGGATGCATCGCCATGCGCACCCCGGCATCCTCGGCCGCGGGAATCACACGCTGGATGAAGTAGTTATAATTGTCCCATAAACTATCGGCATCAAGCGTGACGGGCGTGTCGAGCTCCCCCTCATCGGCATGGGTATAGCCAGTGGTCGTCGCCCCGCCGCGATCAGCGATGTTCAGCCGGTTGCGCAGCCAGCCGAGCGGCATGAAATTATAGCAAAGCAAATCGATCCCGCAGCGGCCCATATTCTGGAGCATCCGCTTGTACAGCTCGATATCATCATCGCGCCCGGGCTGGCCGAGCTTGATACGGGTCATGTCGAACTGGTCGCCCTCCATCCCCGCAATCCGGAAACCGCCCTCGGCATAACGATCAACCTCCGAACGAAGGCTGTCATAATCCCAGGGCGGCAGCTTGCCGGTGAGTTCAGGTGCAAGCTTGGCGATGACGTGGCGGATGCCCATCTGGCTGGCGAGCGGCCAGCGGCGATCAACCGCTGGTGGGATGAGCATCGTCAGCTTGATCATCGATCGGCCACCACAAAAACAAGGGGGCGAGCGCTTAGCTCGCCACCCCCCAGATCAGAACTTTGCCGAAATGCCCGCATAAACGAACCGGCCACGCACATCGTATAGACCACCGATCACATTCTCGGTCGAGGTCCGCGCTGGTGGTGATACGATCGGCGGCTGGCGATCGAACAGGTTGGTGGCGCCAAGCGTAAAGCTGAACCGATCGCTCAGATTGAACGCGATCTGGCCATCGCTGATCCAGTAATCGCCGATCCGGTTGTTCGCCAGCAGCGCCCCGGTTGCCGTCGTGTCGGAGACCGATGGCGACAGGTAACGCGTGTCAAGGCTCAGGCTCACCTTCGAAACGGTGTAGGTGCCGCCAAACTGGAAGCGATGGCGGAAATCGCCCACCTGACCGACACGATCATCGAGTGCCGCCCCAGCCCGGGCGACGAAATCATGCTGGAGCAACAGAGCGTAGTTCGCGCGCAGATCAAGCCGACCCGGTATCGCGCTGATTACCTTTTCGGGCTTGAAGCCATAGTTGAACTGCACATCAATGCCCGAAAGCTGCTCGGTCGCGGCGTTGAACAGCTGGTTCTGCACGCCGAGCAGCTGTCCGTTCACCGGATCGCGTTGAACGCGGCTACAAAAAACCGCTGGCAGGTTTGGCTGATCGTAACACTGGTTGATCGTATCCTGCACGGCCAGGGCTGAGATAACGTTGTCGATTTTGATATTGTAGTAATCGACAGAGAGCGACAGCCCGGTCAGTGCGCCCGAAGGCGTGAAGACGACGCCACCAGTATAGGTAAATGCCGCTTCTGCGTCGAGATTTGCGTTGCCCGAGTTGATCGAGACCAATGTACCACGCTGGGCCTGGGTTTGATCAAGCGTGGCTGCGAGCGCGCCAAGCTGCGCGTTACAATTCGCCAGACGGTTCCCCGTTCTTGCAATCGGCCGACCAAAATCATCGACCGTGTCGCACGGATCGAAAGAGGCGGCATTGGCGCGACCGACGGGTGCGAACAATTCGTTGATGTTTGGCGCGCGCACTGCCGTGCCGGTCGTGCCCCGGATGCGGATGGCATCATTGACCTGCCAATCGCCGCGCACATTCCACGAAAACTCGTTGCCAACCGTGGTATAATCGCTGAAGCGAACAGCGGCACCAAAGGCAAGCGACTTGAAAAAGGGCTTGTCCTTCAGCACGGGCACGCGCACTTCGGCAAACTGTTCGGTCACCGAATAACTGCCGTCAGCCCCATCGAGGAAGCGGACCGAGCTCGAACGATCGAGATAAGATGGTGCCGGATCGATCCGTGACGATTCCCGGCGATATTCGGCCCCCAGCACGACGCTGACGGGTCCAGCCGGCAGATTGAATACCTCGCCGCTGACAAAGCCCGAGACGACGGTCTGTTTCGCATCGGTAAGCGAGATGGAGGGGATCGTCGCATAATCTAGGAATTGCTGGCTAACCGAACCCACGCCGAAGACGTTCAGCGGGATACAGCCTAGCGCGACAAAGCGTGGATCGGCGCAGCGATCGTCCGCCAGATTGCCAGGTGTGCCATTGTTATCGACATCGACCGCCGCCGCCAACCGGAAGCGATCGAGAACGCCGGTTTCGGTCTGCGCGGACTTCACATTACCATATTGGTAATAGCCGTCATAAGTCCACGTTCCGAAGAGGTTACCGCGAACGCCACCCAGAATGCGGAACGTATCGCGTTCGACATCAATGAAGCGCGGACCCTGCTCGCTGAATCGGCGGTTGACCTGGACACCCGCCGCCGGAATCGCGCCGATCGTCGGAATGAGCGGCAACAGGAACGGGTTGTTCGCCGGGATCCGAGGACCATCAGCGGGTGCTTCAAACGGCGTACCGAACCGGGGAAGCCCTTGGAAGAAGATCACCTGCGGCTCGATCTGCATGCTCGTTTTGGCGTTGGCATAGCTGCTTTCGAGATAGGCCTCCGCCGTAAACCCATCGCCATCGACCAGTTTATAGCTGGTGTTGAACGATGCGATATAGCGTTCATTGGCAGCCTGCTGGCTGCGGATAGGTGAGCGCTGGAAAAAAGTCTCCGAAATCGGCGCGGTGGCGGCTGGGACCAGCTGATTGGCCGAATTGAAAATGAAGATTCCGTTGGCACCGCCAGTGATACGCCCGCCCGGAATGCCGCTTGAGCCACCAAGGCCGTTCTGCAGATTGTTGATCGCATCAAGCTGGCCGTAAGGCCGGTCGCCGAGCAAAAAGCCGTCCGATTTGTAATATTCGGCACCGACCACGAAATGCCCGCGATCATCAGCAAATTTGCTGCCGAGCAACGCGGTAAGCTGGCGCTCACCCGCATCGCCGCGATCGCTGATGCCACCGCGCGCACCCAGGCGAAGGCCTTCGAAATCGGTCTTGAGGATGATGTTGACCACGCCGCTGACCGCGTCCGCGCCGTAAATGGCCGAGGCGGCGCCGGTGACGACATCGAGCTGCTTGATCATCGATCCCGGGATCGAGTTGAGATCGACCGACGACGTGCCCGGATCACCACCGATATGGCGGCGACCATTGACGAGCACCAAGGTGCGTTGAACACCAAGGTTGCGCAGGTTGATCAGTTCGACGCCGGTGTTGAACCCGGCGTTGGCGGTTGCCTGGCTTTGGCCGGCATTGGTGAGCGCGTTGCCAAATTGTGGCAGATCATTCAGCGCATCGCTGATCAGCACATCGCCCTTGCGCGCAAAATCAGCTTCGCTAAGCGACTGGAGCGGTGCTTCCGATTTGAGGTTAGGTTGCTTGATGCGGCTGCCTGTCACCAGGATATCGGGCTCCGCCGACGTTTCTTCCATATCAGCAGGCACGCCAGCGGTTTGCGCTGATGCGGTTGCCCCTAGCGATGCGCACAGCATCAAGGCAGTGGCACCGTAAAGCGCGGCCTTCATCATCCGGATGCGCGCGATTCCAATCGACTTACCGTTCATCATTCCCCTCCTATGTCGTGTTTATGTTATTTGTGCTTATTGACAATAATTTAGACAGCTACGGCCGCTTAGAAGTAACCACCCTTCCCAGTGATTTCTTCGATCGACTGGCCCGCGGCGACCCAGCTGAAGATTTCATCTTCGCCCTTCTTCATCGCCTCAGCGCGTAACAGCACAGCTTCAGCGATGTCGCGTGGCACGACGACCACGCCGTCGATATCGCCCAGCACGACGTCGCCCGGCTTGATCACGACATCACCAATCAGAATGGGGATCTGATAATCGCTGATCTGGCACCGACCCAGCGAGCCGTTGGGGCTGCGATACCGGTAGAAAACCGGGAAATCCTTTTCCATGATCTGGTGGATGTCGCGAATGCCGCCATCTATGCAGGCACTGCGCACGCCCATCCGCACCGATGTGGCCGTCATCACGCCGCCCCACAGGGTGGCGCGATAATCGCCCGATGCGTCCCACATCACAAAGGCGTCGGGCGTGAGTTCGCCGAGCATCCGGGTCCGCGTTTCCATTTCGCCGGTGATGCGCACATTCGGCGCGCTCTTCACGGTGAAGGCAACGCCAGCCACCGTCTTTTCAGGGCGAAGCGGGATCAAATAGCTGGGGAGGGCCTGGTTGAGCAGGCAAAATTCGCGAAGCACGTCACTGACCAGGCCCGTGTAGAGATTCTCGAAACGTTCAAGGATGGCACTTTGCGGGACGGTGAACTCCGCCTGCGCCAAGCCTTCACGCGTCGCAATCAGTTCATCGAGGTTCATCATGCCCGCCTCACGGCGCTGGCCATTGCCTTCCATTACCATCTCCTGTTGTCGCCACTGACGGGCTTGGCCAGCTGCATAAATCCTGAACCGAAGCCATGTCAATCCGTTTAGGAACTTTTGCGCCACATGTTCTGATATGAATGACATTAATCACACACAGGCCGCTTGAACAGCTTTGCATAGTTGCCGTTGAATCGGCCCGAGCCGAGGTCCAACCTGACCTCAAAACCCGCTGCGCGCATAAAACTTGATTTTTCTCGGTCCTGTACCAGTAGTGGATTGCAACGCAGCGTTTTGCCGCACGCATCCTCGTGCGAAGATCAGTGGGAAGACCAAATGCCAAGGCCGTCGACAAAATTACCCGAGCCCTCACTGCGCAATGCGAGTGAAGCGCACCATGTACCGATCATCGACAAAATGATGATCCTGATCGACTTTATCCAAGCGTCAAATGGCTCAGGCGCAACAATTGGCGATCTTGTCACGGCAACCGCGCTGCCCAGATCGACGGTATATCGAATCCTCAATACCCTGACCTCGCACGCGCTACTGATTCGGTCAGCCAAGGGAAGTTACACGCTTGGCTATCGCTTGGTTGGCCTGGCTGCGAGCGTTACGGTCGAAATGAGTCAGGAAGAACTCCACGACGCGGTTCATCCCCATTTGGAAAGGCTCGCGGTAGAAACCGGCGAAACATGTAAGTTTTCCGTATTGGATGGCCTTAAAGCGTCAGTGATGGATGTGGTGCAGGGGGCCAGCGCGATGTCGCCAACGTCGCGCGTTGGTGCCAAATTCGATCTCCACGCGGGTGCTGCGTCAAAGCTGCTGCTGGCCTTTGGTGGTACGAAATTGTTCAACGATGTCATGGCCCAACCCCGTCAACGCTATACCGATCGAACCTTGATCGACACATCGGCTTTGTCGGATGAGCTGGAGCTGATCCGGGCCGAGCAATTGAGCCATGACCGCGGTGAGTGGAACGACAGCGTTCATGCCATTGCCGCGCCGGTTTTCTCGGCAAGCGGGCTGGTGGCAGGCGCGATCAGCGTCACTTATTTTGCCAGCCGCGACGAATCCGCTGTTGAAGTGAAGGTCCGCGAGCCTCTGCGCACTGCCGCCCACCAGGCGTCACTCGCGCTCGGTCACTATGTTCGGGGATAAAATCTGATTTAAAGTTATTCATTGAACTTTATACAAAAAGTCTATTATGTGAATTTCAATGAGAATCTTGGATAGCGGCATTCGGCAGTTGCGCGTAACCAGGAACCGATGAGAGGAGCATGGAGGATGATCGCGGTGTCACCTAGATTGGTGCATTGCGTTCATGACGATCGGTGCCCTCAACAGCCATTCGTCAAGCCTATGCCCAACACCTGCGGCGCACAGACCAACTGGCAGCCACAATGAAGGTCGACGATTATTCTGCGGCACCAGACACTGTAAAGTCCGAAGCACCAAATTCTAGCGCGCCGCCAACAATAGCCGCGGATCAGGCGCAGCAAGCGGCCGGACCTGAGGCAAACATCCGTTCGGCAACAGCAAGGGAATGCCTGTCAGAGTGTCAGGCGAGCCCCAGCTGGTGGGGCAGCTGCTTCTGATCGATCGAACAGCGCAAGTGAGGCACCGGTGCGGCTTGCGCACCCGCCCCTCCCCCGCTACCCAGCCGCTTTAATGCAACCGCCCGATCATCGCTCAGCCTCCCACAAGCCGGGGTCGCTCATCCCTGGACGCGCCGTGTTTCCGCACCGCGATTTGACGGGAATTGACGGGCTTCAGCCGCACGAGATCACTTTTCTGCTCGATGAGGCGGAACAATGGATCGAGGTGAACCGCAGCCGCGCCAAGAGCGAACGGCCGCTCGACGGGCTGACCCTGATCAACGCCTTTTTCGAAAACAGCACACGCACGCTGCTGTCGTTCGAAATCGCCGGGAAACGCATGGGGGCCGATGTTGTCAACATGCATGCCGCCCAATCGAGCGTCAAAAAGGGCGAGACGCTGATCGACACCGCCGTCACGCTCAACGCGATGCGCGCCGATATGCTGGTGATCCGCCATTCGAGCTCGGGCGCGGTGAAGCTGATCGCGAGCAAGGTCGATTGCCCGGTGCTCAATGCAGGAGACGGCTGGCACGAACACCCGACCCAAGCGCTGCTCGATGCCCTGACGATCCGGCGGCGGCGCGGATCTGTTGCCGGGCAGCGCGTCGTGATCTGCGGTGATCTGATGCACAGCCGCGTCGCCCGATCAAACATCCTCGCGCTAACCGCGCTTGCCGCCGAAGTGCGCGTCGTTGCGCCTTCGACCTTGATGCCTGCCGCAATCGAGCGGATGGGCGTGACGCCGTTCACCGATTTCGATGCTGCGCTCGACGGCGCTGATGTCGTGATGATGCTGCGCTTGCAGAATGAGCGGATGGATGGTGGCTTCATTCCCTCCACCCGCGAGTTTCATCTGCGCTATGGCCTCAATAGCGAGCGGCTGCGGCGGGCCAAGCCCGATGCGCTGGTGATGCACCCCGGCCCGATGAACCGGGGCGTCGAAATCAGCTCGGCCGTTGCCGATCACCCCGAACGGTCGGCAATTACCGAGCAGGTCGAAATGGGCGTGGCGGTGCGGATGGCCTGCCTTGATGTTCTCACCCGGCGCGCGCGCGGCGTGGAAGGTTGGGCATGACGGCGCTTGCCTTCACTAATGCTCGGCTGGTGCTGGCGGATGGCTTTCGCAATGGATCGCTCCTCGTCGAGGACGGCGTGATCACTGGGATCGGCACGGTCGATCTGCCCTCGGATGCCGATATTTACAATGTGGGAGGCAAGCTGCTGGCGCCCGCCATTATTGATCTGGGCGTGTTCGCGGTCGATCTGGCCGCCTGCCATGCTGGTGGAATCGTTCGCATTGGCCTGATGCCTGATCAGTCGCCGGTCCTCGACGATCCCGGCATCGTGCAGCGGGCTGCGCTGATCGGGCGACCTGATCTGTGGATTCACCCGATTGCGGCGGCGACGCGTGGACTGGCCGGGCGCGACATTGCCGAAATGGCGATCAACCGGGATGCAGGCGCCCGCGCAATCGGCACCGGTCGCGGCTGGATTGGCGATGCAGGCGTGATGCGCAAAGTGCTGCGCTACGCCGCCGATCTGGGCCTGACGGTGATCGCCCATGCCGAGGATGGCGGGCTCGCTGCCGGCAGTGTTGCGACCGAGGGCGAAACGGCGACACGGCTCGGCCTGCCTGCCGCCCCTGCAATTGCCGAAGCGCTGGCGATTGCGCGCGATGTGATGCTGGCGGAGGAAACCGGTGCCGCGCTTCATTTCCGCCAAGTGACAACAGCGGCAGGTTTTGCGCTGGTACGCGCGGCCAAGGCGCGCGGCGTGCGGGTGACGTGCGGCATTACGCCAGCCCATTTGTTGTTGTCGGATATCGCGATGAGCGATTTTCGCAGTTTCGCGCACCTTTCCCCCCCTCTTCGGGCTGAGTCAGATCGTCAGGCGGCGCTGGCGGCACTCGCTGATGGAACGATCGATATAGTGTCATCGGGGCATGATCCACGTGGACCTGAAGAGAAGCGCTTGCCCTTCGCCGACTCAGCACCCGGGATGGCGGGGGCCGAGACGTTGCTAGCGCTTGGGCTTGGATTGGTGCGCGACGGGGTGGTGACGATCGAACGACTATTCGGACTGTTGGCGACCCATCCAGCGCGATTACTGGGCATTGAAGCAGGCTCCATCGCGATCGGCATGCCGGCCGATCTGGTCGTCGTAGATGACGAAAAGCCCTGGCAAATCACCACCGACACCCTGATCGGCCGCGCAGGCAATACACCGTTTGACGGCCTGCCCGTTCAGGGCAAACCGGTGATGTTATTCAAAGGTGGCAACCGGTTGCGCTAACCGGGTAGCTCAACCTACCGCGACGCGAGCTGGCGTGGGGCCTGGACCCAACGGGCGATCTGGTCCCCCGCCCCTGCCCGCACGAAGCAGGTACCGCCGTGCGCGCGATACGCACCGCACATCGCGACAGCATCGGCGCGCGCAAAACTGCCGACCGATAGGCGGTAAAATTGCCCAGCAGCGGTACGAACGGCAACGCCTGACGGCTTTTGCTCGGCCAGCGCCGGATAACGGCGGGTTGCCTTCATCCAGCCATCGCGGGCAATCGCCGAATTGGCATAGGCGCCGAGCTGAACGAAATAGCTGCCCTTTGCAGGCATCGTCGTCGCCACTGCCGGTTCGACATGGGCGATGGCTGCGGCAGTCGATGATGAGAAGCGGCGTGCTGCGATGCCGCTGGCCTTGGCCCGCACATAATTGGCTGGAAGCGCCTGGACGACCGGATTGCGCGCCCCGAACACGATCGATGGACGAGCCGATACCTCGGCGACCTGGACCGGCTCAGGCGATGCGGCAGGCATCGACATATCTTCGGCGGGAACCGTCTGTGCAACGGCGAGTGGCGTTGCGACAGGTTCACCGGGCTTGCCAGGCATATAGGCGTCGACGGATTCGGCCACCTGGGGCTGCGGGGAGACCTGCGCGTTAAGCGCTAGCGCAACTGGCTGGCCCTGATCCTCAACAGCGCGCACGCCGATTAGGCTCGCCACCTGGTCCGATGCCGCCTTGGGATGCGCGAATGCCGCCCATTCCATGATCCGCTGATCGATTTCACCAGGCGTTACATCCAGTGCGGCGACGCTCTTTGCCTCTGGCCAGCGCCCGGCGAGTGCCAAGGCGAGTGCCAGATTCTGCCGGGTCTTGGCGTCGGTGGCCGGGCCACGCGCCGCCTCAGTCAGCAGTTCGACAGCCGTTACGGGGTCACCCGCCAGCGCCATCGCCAAACCGCGATCAGCCACGGGGATAATCGCTGCATGGTCCTCAAGCGTTTTGCGTGCCGATGCCCAATCCCCCGTCGCCGTCTGCGCCAGCGCCAGGTTGAGCGCGGTCGGGCCGTCGGCGGGCGATAGCGTGACCGAATCGGTAAAGGCATCGCGTGCAGAGGAGAATCGCCCAGCGCGGAGATAGGCCGTGCCCAGCAATGCCCGGTAGCTCGCATCCTGCGGGCTGAAATGTACCGCGCGCTCGGCAAAAGCGATCGCGGCCGCGATCCTGTCCTTTGACAGCGCCTTCTGCGCTTTGGCGGCATCGCTTGCCGCCTGTTTCAACGCTTTGGCATCGAGCGCCCCGGCAATCGCGATGCTCGTCTGCGTCAACGCGGTGCCGACGGTCGCCCCGCCGATGATAAGGGCGGATAGGCCCAAGGTCGCAATTGTCCGGCTCTTCATGGCATCAGCCCCCATTACTCTGGTCATCATCCGCCCCAGTCGACAGCCGGTATGCCATCGCTTCCACCTCGGGCAGCGTCTTCAAGAAACTATCGAGCGCCTCAGTCACCAGTTGCTGCGCCGACTGGCGGTGCAGCGCGCTGGCAAGGCGCAGGCGTAAATGGCGATCGGCATCGAGCCGAAGCGTGAATGCCGCTTTGGAACTACCGGCAGGTGGCGCAATGCCGCCACCGCCCCGCCGCTTTGGCGAGCGCTCGGTTGACGACGAAACGTCGCGCGGCATCGCCATTGGTACGGCAGGGGAAATCGAATGCGATGCCGCCTGAATCAGGACCGGGGCAACGCCCTCAGGCGCTGGTGCTGCAGCCTCGATTTCCTGGCTCAACGCTTCACGCTGGCGCAGCACAGGCGGCAATGGCAGCGGCTCGGCCGGCGCTGGGCCGGGCTGGCTGTCATTATGGCCCATGTCATTCCAGCCGAGATCGTCGATCGCCTCCGATACGGCACCAAAACCCGAAAAGCCTTGCGGACGCATCGCCGGCTTCGCCTGACCCTTGCGTGCCAGCAGGCCCGAAGAGAGCGAAGCGAAAGGTTTGGGTTGTCCCATCATCGCCACCACCTCAGCTTACGACGCGGCGGCCGAAGCCACCCATCTGGCGGTTCGGCGCAAACCCGCCCGGCGCCTGCGGGGCGCTGAAAACGGTGCGGCGGAAATTCTTTTCGAGCCGGTCGGCGATATAGCCCCAGAGCTGCTCGATCTCGGCAGCAGACCGCCCGCCGGGATCGACCTCCATCACGGTACGCCCATCAATCATCGATGCAGCAAAATCGGTACGGTGATGAATGGTGATCGGCGCGACGGTGCCGTGCTGAGAGAGCGCGACAGCCGCCTCACTGGTGATCTTGGCCTTTGGCGTGGCTCCGTTGACCACAAAGATCAGCGGTTTTCCCGCGCGGTCACACAAATCAACGGTGGCGCCAACGGCGCGCAGATCATGCGGGCTGGGGCGGGTCGGGATAACGATCAGCTCGGCCACCGCGATCACGCTCTGGATCGCCATGGTGATGGCCGGTGGGGTGTCGATCATCGCAAGCCGAAAGCCCTGCTGGCGCAGCACCTCGAGATCGGCAGCGAGCCGGGCCACGGTAGTTTGGGCAAAGGCCGGAAACTCGCTTTCGCGCTCGTTCCACCAGTCCGACAGCGATCCTTGCGGATCGATATCGATCAGAACGACGGGACCACCGCCCGAACGCTGCGCCTGAACGGCGAGGTGCCCGGACAATGTGGTCTTACCCGAACCACCTTTTTGAGAAGCCATCGCGAGAACGCGCATTATTTCCCCGGTCTTACCTGTTTCAGCGGGGAAAATGCCATGTCGAGTGATAAGAAGTGGTTAACATCCGCGTGGCGGGTGCAGGCGGTGCTCTGGGCGCAGCGACCAACGCAAAATCGCCCCGAAATGAGCCCCTCGGGACATATGGCTAACCATTTATTACCCAATTTTCGATTAAACAGCCATATTGAATTGACCAGCTTGGGCGGATGGGGACGGAACATGATCAAGCGACGCGCGATGATCAGCACAGCAGCGATGGCATTGGCCGCGATAGGCATGGTCGCGATCAGCGCGCCCGCCCGCGCCGATGTGAAGTCAGGCGTGGATGCCTGGAGCCGGGGCGAGTATAAAAAGGCTGTCGAGAATTGGCGCCCGCTCGCCATTGCCGGAGATGCCGATGCCCAGTTCAACCTTGGCCAGGCCTATAAACTAGGTCGCGGTGTGCCGGTCGATCTGGCGCTGGCGGAGGAATGGTATCGCAAGGCGGCTTTCCAGGGCCATCTTCAGGCCGAGGATTCCTATGGCTTGACCCTGTTTCAGAACAACAAGCGCGACGAAGCCGTCCGCTGGCTCGAACGATCCGCTGGCAGAGGCGAACCCCGCGCCCAGCTCGTGCTCGGTACGATGTTCTTCAATGGCGATGCGGTGAAGAAGGATTGGGTCCGCGCTTATGCACTGGTTACCCGGGCGGCGGCATCGGGCCTGCCGCAGGGCGGGCAGACCTTGGGCCAGATGGACCAATATATCCCGGCGGACGTGCGGCAACAGGGCATTGCACTTGCCCGTGATTATGAAGCAGCAGCAGAACGGCCACGCGATGTTCCCGAAGTCGCAGGTCAGGGATCGTCAGGGCTGCGTGGCACCGAACTGCCCGCTTCGACATTTGCGGAAGGCGGAGAGGCACGCCCCGCACTCAATGCGACCAAGGCGCCCACCAAGCCCATAAAGCCGCCGGTCGTTGCCAAAGCGCCAGCCCCTGCCATTACGCCGGCCCAGGTTGCGCCTGCCGTTCCCCGTCCGGTTTCGGGCAAGGGCTGGCGCGTTCAGTTCGGTGCGTTTCGTGATGAAGGCAATGCACGGGGGCTGTGGCAGCAATTGCAGGCCAAGGTTGGCGGCATGAATGCGCTTCAACCAATCTATGCGCGCGTCGGCACGCTCACCAAACTCCAGGCCGGACCGCTCGCGTCAAGTGCCGATGCAGCACAACTGTGCCGCGCGGTCAGCGCCAAAGCACCGGGTACCCCCTGCGTCCCCGTTGCGCCCTAGGACGTGACCCACTCGCTCGACGGTATTCCCTGCGCATAGAGCAAGGCCGTCAGGTCGTTATGGTCGATCCTGACGGCCGCCGCTGCGGCGACCACTGGCTTGGCATGATAGGCACAGCCAAGCCCTGCCCGGCAGATCATCGCCAGATCGTTCGCACCGTCACCCACCGCCATCGTCGCTTCGGGGGGGATTGCGAGTTGGGCGATCGCTGCGAGCAGGGTCGCCTCCTTGGTTCCAGAATCGACGATCGGACGCGCCACGAGGCCGTCGAGCTTGCCATCAGCGATCCCCAATCGATTGGCGATCACCCGGTCGAAGCCGATCGCCTTGCCAACCGGATCTGCAAAGCGGGTGAAGCCGCCCGAGACCAAGATGGCTGTGCCGCCGCGCGCTCGCATGGTCCGCACCAGCGCGATCGCACCGGGCATGATCATCACGCGATCGGCTAGGCACTTGTCGATCGCCGCCTCATCAAGCCCCTTCAGCAACGCAACCCGCGCGTCGAGTGCCTCGGCAAAATCGAGCTCGCCGCGCATCGCGGCTTCAGTCACCGCTGCGATCTGGGGTTTGATGCCTGCATAATCGGCGAGTTCATCGATGCATTCGACCGTGATCATCGTCGAATCCATGTCGGCAATCAGCAATGATTTCGGCCGCGCCATCATCCCCTGCACCACCACATCGGTGCGATCAAAAGTGCCCTCCAGCGCCGTTCGCGCCATATCGGGCGCTTGGCCGAACATCAGGTCCGCCGCGCGTTCGGGCTCGACCCAGCCCGATCCGACGACCGCGCATCCAGCCGCGTTCAGCCGATCTAGCGCCTCAGAAATATGGCCTGCATCGAGCCGGTCTGCTGCTATCAGCGTTGCAATGAACATGGCCGTTTCCCCTCTGGCACCGCGCGTTGCGCTCATCGCAGGGCCAACCGCCAGCGGCAAGTCTGCGTTGGCAATGGCGCTCGCCGAAGCGACCGGCGGTACAGTCATCAACGCAGATTCAGCGCAGGTCTATGCCGATTTGCGGGTGCTTTCGGCGCGCCCCAGCACCCTCGATGAAGCCCGCGTGCCGCACCGGCTGTTCGGTCATGTCGAGGCAACCGACATCTATTCCGCCGCGCGCTGGGCGACCGAGGCGACGAACGCCATTGATGAAGCCCATGCCGCCGGTTCGCTGCCCATCCTGGTCGGCGGCACTGGGCTGTATTTGCGGACATTGCTCGATGGGATTGCGCCGGTGCCGGATATCGATCCTTCGGTCCGCGCGGCGGTGCGGGCGCTGTCGGTAGTCTCCGCATACGAGCAGCTCCAAGCGCTCGACCCGGCCGCCGCCGATCGACTGGCACCAGCAGACACAACCCGCATCGCCCGCGCGCTTGAAGTCGTGCGGTCGACGGGACGAACGCTTGCCGACTGGCAGCGCCAGTTAAGCGGTGGCATCGGCAATCGGATCACGCTGGTTCCGCTTATTCTGTTGCCCGATCGGGACTGGCTCATCGATCGGTGCGATGCCCGGTTGGCAGCGATGTTCGATGGTGGCGCCGAGGCCGAGGTCGCGGCCCTGCGCGCACGCACGGATATAGCGCCGAATGCGCCGATCATGCGCGCGATCGGCGTGCGCGAAATCGCGGGATGGCTCGATGGCGCGGTCGACCGGGCCACAGCGCTTGCGCAGGCGCAGCTTGCGACGCGGCGCTATGCCAAAAGGCAATATACGTGGTTTCGCCACCAACCCCCGATCGATTGGCCTCGCACTGACCTGCGCGACACAACAGACCTACTCGCGCTGGCGATCAATCTGGCAGCCGACCGCGGCGTCAGGATAGACATCGGGCTTTGATGATCGCACCCGAACCCGCTGTACGCGCGGATCGACAAGCGCGATGGTGGCGATCGCCTCGCACAATGTTTCCTGAAGATTGAAATGGCGGCTCGCTGCCAGCGCTAATATCTCACGGCGCAGGAAATCATAATCGACCACGGCGTTGATCGCATCCGGCAAGCTGGCATCATCATAACGGCAATGGAGCCAAACCGATATCGTCACGCGCTGCGGCGCGGCAAGTTCTTCGGGATGGATGCCGATCCGCATCAGCAGCGACAGGCCGTCGAGTACCGTCGTAAATTCAGCCATGCGCCGTTCCTCGCGTCGAAAACATTATGTCGCGCGCGAGTGGCACGAAGCGCTGCCCCGCATCCACAAAGATCGTCTGGCCGGTAATGCCGCGCGCGCCAACCAGGAACGCCACCGCCGCTGCCACCTGATCGGCACCGACCGGGCGGCGAAGCAGATTTTCCGCCGCCACAGCAGCGAACTCCGCCTCGGTCTGATCCAGGCTGGGCAAGGTCAGCCCGGGGGCCACGGCGTTGACCGTAATCCGATCAGCGAACGCCTGCGCCAGCATCGGGGTGGCCCCGGCAAGCGCGAGTTTGCTGCAGGTATAGGAAAAGAAATCAGGGTTCAGATTGGCGAGCTTCTGATCGAGCAGATTGACAACCGCGCCGTGGGCCAGATCGGCTTGATCAGCCATCGCACAGGCAAGCAGCACCGGTGCCGTCAGATTGACCTGCATATGCCGGTCAATCTCTGCCCCGCTTGTGATGGGCGGGGTATCATAAGCGAACAACGAAGCATTGTTGACCAGCCCTGCCACCGGCACGCCAAAGGCGGCGCGGGCATTGGCAATCAGTGATGTCGCCGCATCCGCGTCCGCCAAATCCTGCTCGATCGCTATGGCGCCTGAACCGAGCGCGGCGACAATTGCGTCGGCTTCTGCCTGAGACTGGCGGTGGTGGATGACGACGCGGTAGCCATCATCCACCAACCGACGGGCAATCGTCGCCCCCATCCGCCGCGCACCGCCCGTGACGATGACGCAGCCTTCACTGATCGCCACGATTGCCCAAGTCCTTCATTGCCTGAATCAGGTGCGTTCGACGCTATCCTATACGCCCATCAACGCCAGCACTTCTTTGCGGCTGCGTTCATCATCGCGGAACACGCCCATCATGCGGCTGGTGGTCATCGAGACGCCGGGCGTCCGCACGCCCCGTGCCGTCATGCAGGCATGGCTCGCTTCGATGACCACAGCCACGCCCAGCGGCTTCAGATTTTCCCAGATGCAGTTGGCGACTTCTGCCGTCAGCCGTTCCTGCACCTGCAACCGCCGGGCATAAGTGTGGAGAACGCGCGCCAGTTTCGAAATACCGACGACCCAGTTGCTCGGCAAATAGGCGATGTGCGCCTTGCCGATGATCGGGGCCATGTGATGCTCGCAATGCGATTGAAACGGGATGTCCTTTAACAGGACAATTTCGTCATAGCCGCCGACTTCCTCAAAAATTCGCGACAAATGATAGGCCGGATCATCGCTGTATCCGGCGCAATATTCCTTCCATGCACGCGCCACGCGCTGCGGCGTATCGATCAAACCCTCGCGTGCCGGATCATCGCCTGCCCAACGGATCAGGGTTCGAACGGCATCCGCAACGTCTTCTGGAACTGCTATTTTCTGCGGTGGGGCCATATTTTTTTCGGCTTCCACCGCGCCAACTTCGTCAATCATTCATCCTCCGTGTCGACCGATTCGAAAAATACGCTACGTCAACCGCGATTCAGCGCCGAACCAGTTCGATTTTCAAACTGTCTCATTTGGGCAACATTGACGCAAGTGCGCAGTTTTCCGCGCATAATCGATTGACGGCATGATTTGATGACCGCTATTTTGCCAGCCGGAGTATCAATAGCGCCGCGGAAATCGACGTCGATCGACAGCGGATCAGGAGGGGAATTCTCGATGAAGAAATTTGAACTGCTCGCCGCGTCTGCACTGGTGATGTTTTGCACGACGCCCGCTTTCGCCCAGACCGCCGCGCCAAGCGCCGCCCAGGAAGCTGACGAAACCGCCGATTCCGACATCGTCGTTACCGCCAGCAAGCGCGAAACCACGTTGCTTGACACCCCGATCGCCGTTTCGGTGACCTCGGGCAAGACGATCCAGGACGCCCAGATCCGCGATCTTATCGATCTGCAGACGGTCGTTCCGTCGCTGCGCGTGTCGCAGCTTCAGTCATCGGCTAACACCAACTTCATCATCCGCGGTTTCGGCAACGGCGCGAACAATGCAGGCATCGAGCCTTCGGTCGGTGTGTTCATCGACGGCGTCTATCGTTCGCGCTCGGCTGCTGCCATCGCCGATCTGCCCAACCTGAAGCGCGTCGAAGTGCTGCGCGGCCCACAGGCTACCCTGTTCGGCAAGAACGCATCGGCAGGTATCATCAGCATCGTAACCGCTGAGCCAGCCTTCAAGTTCGGCGGCTCGGCTGAACTTTCCTATGGCAATTATAACGCTTTCGTTGCCAAGGCCGATATCACGGGCCCGATTTCCGAGACCGTCGCTTTCTCGCTGGCTGGTAACTACAACCGCCGCGACGGCTACGTCTTCGACGCTGGTCTGAACACCGATTCAAGCGATCGCAACCGTTACGGCGTACGTGGCCAGCTGCTCTGGCAGCCAAATGCTGATCTGAAGTTCCGCCTGATCGGTGACTTTGATCAGATTGACGAAAATTGCTGCGCCATCGCCAACATCGTTGCCGGTCCAACCGCAGCGATCATCAACGGCCTGGCCGGTGGTCGTGGGCTCGATGCCAACAACCCGTTCTCCTATGTCACGTTCAGCAACTTCCCATCGTCGAACGACATTAAGAACTATGGTGGCTCGCTGCAGGGCGATTACACGATGGGGTCGCTCTCGCTGACCTCGATCACGGCCTATCGCAAGGTCGATTCGTTGACGAACCAGGACTCGGATTTCACGAGCGCCAACCTGATCAGCAACAACAGCCAGGATCTGAAGATCGACACCTTCACGCAGGAAATTCGCCTGACGTCGGATTTTGAAGGGCCGCTGAACTTCCTGGTCGGTGGGTATTACTTCAACGAAAAGATCAACCAGCAGAACGACATCAACTTCGGTACGCAGTTCCGTCCTTATGGTGACGCCCTGATCCGCGGCGCAACCGGCAATACGCTTAATGTGGCCTTGCTTGAGGGCACGTTCGGCGCGCTTGAAGGTGCACCGACGCGTTACGTCAACACCTTCTTCCGCACCGGCGATGGTCTGGACGAAGCTTACCGCTTGGCCGATGAATCCTTCTCGATCTTCGGTACCGTCGATTTCAAGATCACTGATCGACTGACCCTGACGGGCGGCATCAACTACACCGATGACCGCAAGCAGTTCCGTACCAACATTATCAGCAGCGACGTTTTTGCCGGCATCAACTTCAATGATCCGCGCTATGCGCCGTTCCGTAACCAATTGATCCTGGGCGGTGCACTTGCCGCTGGCGTGCCGCTGGCACAGGCTCAGGCGATTGCCCTTGCTGGCCAGAACAACCCGGCGCAGAACCCGCTGAACGGCTTGCGCGGCCTGCAGTTCCTGCCGCCATTCCTCAACGTGCCGAATTCGGTCGAGCCTGGCCGGACAAGCGACGACAACGTGTCCTACACGGCTCGCTTGTCGTACAAGCTGAACTCGAACCTCAGCGTCTACGTCACTTATGCCACTGGCTTTAAAGCAAGCTCGGTCAACCTGTCGCGCGATAGCCGTCCGACGCCAGCTGATCTTGTTCGCATCCAGACAGCCGGCATCGCGACCACTAACCTGACATCGGGTTCGCGCTTCGCCGGTCCGGAAAAGTCGCGCGTTTATGAAGGCGGCATCAAGGGGCAGTTCCCCGGTGTTGCTTTCAACATCGCGATTTTCGACCAGCAGATCGAAGGTTTCCAGGGCAACATCTTCACTGGCACGGGCTTTGTACTCAACAATGCCGGTGCCCAGTCGACCTTTGGTATCGAATTTGACGGCAGCTACTCGCCTTCGAAGGCAATTACGTTCAACGCCGCTGTGACGTATCTCGATCCCGTCTTCAATTCGTTCGTCAACGGCTCGCAGTTCAGCCCGACCTTCGGCGTTGTTCCTGCAAACCTCACCGGCCTGCGCCCATCCGGTATTCCTGAATTCTCGGTGTCAGGCGGCTGGACGTTCAATCATGAGTTCTCGAACGATTTCAAGATGTTCCTGCGCGGCGATTATCAGTACAACAGCCCCGTCATCATCTCCGAAGGTCTGCCGCAGTTCACGCGGTCTATCCAGTCGCTGAACATGTCGCTCACTGGCCAGTTCCGCAAGAATCTGGAAGTTTCGGTTTGGGGTCGTAACATGCTGAATGCGCAGTATCTGACGACGATCTTCCCATCGGTCGCTCAGGCAGGAAGCCTTTCGGGCTATCCCAGCCAGCCAGTCACGTATGGCGGCACGGTGCGCTTCAAGTTCTGATGGCTCGGGGTCGGTTCGTCCGACCCCGCTTGCCAGCGAAAAGGGCTCGCGACATCTAGTCGCGAGCCTTTTTTCTAAGACGACGTCGTTGGGTGTTACGCCTTCATTCGCTCGGCATGCCAGGCGATATGATCGGGCATGAACGTGGCGATGAAGAAATAGCTGTGATCATAGCCCGGCTGCATCCGCAGCGTGACCGGCATGTCCGCCGCCGCGCAGGCTTCGGCCAACAACCCGGTCTTGAGCTGTTCGTCCAAGAAGCTGTCGGCATCACCCTGGTCAATCAGCAGATCGGGCAACCGCGCGCCATCCGCAATCAGCGCACACGCATCATAGGCGCGCCAGGCAGCCTGATCCTCGCCCAGATAGCCGCTCAGCGCCTTCTGCCCCCAAGGGCAGCGGATCGGTGAAACGATTGGAGCGAAAGCGGAAACGCTGCGAAACCGGTCTGGATGGCGAAGTGCAATCGTCAGCGCGCCATGGCCGCCCATCGAGTGCCCTGTTATCCCCTGTCGCGACAGATCGGCCATCGGCAATGCCTCGGCAATCAGTGCAGGCAATTCGGTTTCGATATAGGTCCGCATCCTGAAATGTGTTGCCCAGGGAGCCTCAGTCGCATCGACATAAAAGCCAGCCCCCTGCCCAAAATCATAGACATCAACATCGGGAACGCCCTCGCCCCGCGGCGACGTATCGGGCGCGATGAAGATGATGCCATGCTCAGCACATGCCGCACGATAACCGCCTTTGTCCGTTACGTTCGCGTGCGTGCAGGTAAGCCCCGAAAGATACCAGAGCACCGGCAACTTCGACCCAGGGGGATGGGGCGGGACAAAGACCGAAAAGGTCATGTCTGTGCCCGTGCTGGTCGACGCATGACAATATACCTCCTGCATGCCGCCATCGGCGCGCGAAGAAATCAATTTTTCCAATGCCATCCTGCGTATCTTTCATGATCTGATTCAGGTTGATCGCGCGCAAAGCGTCGCCCGGTTCGTTCTCCGGCTTGCTCAACGCCGTCGCACAAGGTGGCCCTTTTCGACAAGCGCGAAACGCTGGCGCGACTAAGGTTCGGCGACGATGACGATTTTATGGCCGCTACCGGATTGTCTTTACTTGCCCAATCGACTGTAAAGCGCGACAACGCCCGTCGGACAGCGCAAAAGCGCTGCACGCTCAGGCGTAAACCTATGGCCGGCCTGTTGCCGGCTGCCAACGGGAGGATAACGATGGCAAAAGAACCTACCACCAAGGCTGCGGCCCCAAAGACCGGCGGTATTCACGCACCGGTACAGCCATCACCCGAACTCGGCGCGATCGTCGGCAATGACCGGCTGCCGCGCAGCGAAGTGATCAGCAAGGTCTGGGCCTATATCAAGAAGCATGATCTGCAGAACCCCGCCAATAAGCGGGAAATTCTGGCCGATGCGGCGCTCGAAAAGGTGTTCGGCCGCAAATCATGCACGATGTTCGAAATGAACAAGTACATCGCAGCCCACGTCAAGGCGTGATGCGTAGCGCCGGGCATCGGGGAGCAAAGCTTTCCGGTGCCCGCGCCTCTTGGCTGCGAGGGTGCAGCCCGACGTTATTCGGAAAACATTGGTGCCCCCGAGAGGAGTCGAACCTCCGGCCTGCGGTTTAGGAAACCGTCGCTCTATCCTGCTGAGCTACGGGGGCACGCATGATCCACCTAGTGTTCGGCGCGATTCTGGTCAACGCAGGCCGTTAATAGCCCCGACGACAAATAGCCCTGGACTGCGTTAGTTCCGCGCCGATGGTGGCACGACCTTGAAGGGCAACGGCAACAGCGGCACGCCCTCCTCCGCCAGTTCCACCGCTTCGGCAATGCTGGTCTCGCCATGGATCAGCGCCGCGGGCTCATCGCCCAGATGCATTGCGCGCGCGCGATCAGGGAATGCCCGCCCCACCCATTCCGATTGTTCGAGCAACTTTGCCTGCGCAGCCGCTAGTTTCGTTATTGCGGTTTCCCGACCTGAAGGAACGATAGCAGTCGATCGGTTCCCTTTGGCGGCGATATTTGGCGCCATCACTGCCTTTTCAATCGTCGCATCGTCGCAGACCGGGCATACCACCAAGGATCGCGCACGCTGATCCTCATAGGCCGTCGACGAGGCGAACCAGGCCTCAAAAACATGCCCGCCACTACAGCGTAGATCGAAAACGATCATGCAATCACCTGAACAGCCGGGATGGCTCGGCGATGTGCGATCACGGGCACGCGGGAACGGACATCGGCAACGCGGTTCAGATCGATATCAGCAAAACCAATACCCGCCGCGTCTCCCATATCGAGCAGCACGTCGCCCCAGGGATCGATCACCAGCGAATGGCCGTAAGTGGCGCGTCCATCCGCGTGCTCGCCGGTTTGGGCAGCAGCGATCAGAAATGCTCCCGCTTCGATCGCGCGGGCACGCAGCAGGATATGCCAATGCGCTTCGCCCGTGGGGCGGGTAAACGCCGCGGGCACCGTCAGCACCGTCGCGCCAGCCGTGCTCAGCGCACGATAGAGATCGGCAAAGCGCAGATCATAGCAGATCGACAGACCCATCGCGCCGATCGGCGTACTGACGACCACGGCCGCCTCTCCGGCGGTATATGCGGAGGATTCCCGCCAGCTCTCTCCGGTCGGCAAATCGACATCGAACAGGTGGAGCTTGTCATAGCGCGCCCGAATGTCGCCCGAGGAGTCGATCACAAAGGCGCGATTGGCGAATTTCCCATCGGCACCGCGCAGCGCGATCGATCCCAAATGCACCCAAATGCCGTAGGCGGCTGCCCCGGCCCGCGCCGCGGCAAGCACCGGATCATGCTCCTCATCATGCACCGATGCGGCTGCGCGCCCGCGATCCCGATCGACGAGGTTCGACATTTCAGGCGTGAAGAGCATCTCTGCCCCGCCCGCTGCGGCAGCCGCGATCGCCGCCGCAATATCCTGCGCATTGGCAGCAGGATCGATCCCGCTGGTCATCTGGTACAGCGCGATGCGGGTCATCCGCTGATCAGCGCGTCGAGCTTGCCATCCTCTTCGAGCGCGGCAAGATCATCCGATCCGCCGACATGTTTGCCCGCGATAAAAATCTGCGGCACCGTGGTACCACCATTGGCGCGCTGCAGCATCTCAAGCCGCTTCGGCCCGCCCATCGTGATATCATATTCCTCGATCTCGACGGGCTTGGTGCCAAGCAACCGCATCGCGCGCGAGCAATAGGGGCAGAACGCCTTGGTGTAGATCTCAACCTTGGTCATGCCCAACAATTGTGGACGTGACCGGCCAATGTCAATCTCCGCTGTCGTCCTGCAGCACCCGCGCCCAGCACAAAATTGTCACGCTGGCCGCCCCGGCGCGAAGCAGTTGTGCGGTACAGGCATCGGTTGTTGCTCCGCTGGTATGCACATCGTCGACCAAGACGATCGCTTTCCCATGCACTCGATTACGACTGGCACACGCGATGGCAAAGGCGCCACTCACCGCCTTTGCCCGCGCGCGTTTGCCCAGCCCCCGCAGCATCGGCGTGGCACGCGGCCGGGTAAGGGCATCAACATCGCAGGGCGTATCCGTTAATCGTTCAAGCGCCTGCCCAATCAACGCAGCCTGATTGAATCCGCGAGCCCATAATCGCCAGCGATGCAGCGGTACCGGCACAATCAGTTCGGCATCATCCGGCATCAACCGCGCCATGTACCGAGCCGCCGTTTCGGCAAAGCCAGTCCGCCCGCCATATTTCAGGCGGAGCACCATCTCGCGCGCGATATCACCATAGGCGACGGCCGCGCGGATGCCCTGATGCCGTGGCGGCGTTGCCAGACAATCGGCACAACAGGCGTCAACGCCACGATCAAAGGCAAAGGGCAGGTTGCAGCGCGCGCACCAAGGTGGCGTCAGAAAGTGCAATTGGCCCCAGCACAAGGCACAAAAACGGTGATCGGCGCTCGTCACCGTCCCGCAACCGGGGCATCGCGGCGGCAGCGCCAGATCAGCAAGATAAGCCAAGGGTGCCAGCAAGCGCATCGCGCCCTTGTCGCGCGCGCCCCTTGGCGGCACAAGCGCCCGCGTGGACAGTCCAGACATCTTCGATCGGAATGCACGCCGCATCGCACGCGATCGTGCCGCTTCGGACTATAAGAAAGCCGATTTCCTTCGTGCCTTCATGCTCGATGGCATCGCCGATCGACTGGGCAGTGTCTCCCGCGACTTCACTGATATCCTCGATCTTGGCTCCTTCAACGGTAGCCTTGCGGCACCTTCTGGCGCCCGAGTCGCGCGGATGGACGCCGGGTTCCGCTTTGCAGCGCAGGCAGGCGGGGTGCAGGCCGATGAGGATCGCCTGCCCTTTGGCGATGGCGCATTCGATCTGGTGGTTTCAGCTGGCGTGCTTGACAGTGTCGGCGATCTGCCCGGTGTCCTCGCGCTCGCGCGGCGGGTGTTGCGGCCCGACGGCCTATTCCTCGCGGCATTTGCGGGCGCAGGCAGCCTGGCCACACTTCGTCAGGTGTTGCGCGCCGCTGAAGGCGATCGGCCAGCCGCCCGCATCCATCCTCAGGTCGATGTGCGCTCAGCGGGTGATTTGCTGATGCGTGCCGGGTTCGCGCTGCCCGTCGCCGATACCGAGACTCTCATGGTGCGCTACGCAAGCCTGTTCGGCCTGCTGCGGGATCTTCGTGCGATGGGCGCCGGTAACGTGATGCCCGGCCGGGTACCGCTGCGCCGGGATGTGCTTGCGCGGGCAGCGACATTGTTCGCCGATCAGGCCGATGCCGATGGCCGGACGGCTGAGTCGTTTGAGATCGTCTATATGACTGGTTGGGCCCCTGCCCCATCGCAACCCCAGCCAGCGCGACGCGGTGGCGCGACCCAATCCCTCGCCCAGGCTCTCCAGCCCAAAGGCCCCAAGGATTAAATCAACGCCTCGATCAGCCCGATGAGCGGGCGATCAGCAGGTGGCATTGGCAACGCGTACATCTGAACGGGGCGTACCCAGGTCAGCGCCGATGCCTCGATCGCGCGGGGCTCTCCCTGCCACTTGCGGCAGACGAACAGCAGCAAGAGCAAATGCCGGTCACCCAGCGTCGCACTCGCAAAGGTTGCGGGCGCCAGGCAGGACTGCTCCACCGAAATACCCAGCTCCTCGTGGAGTTCCCGAATCAACGCCGCCTCAGGAGTTTCGCCGGGTTCGATTTTTCCACCAGGAAATTCCCATAGCCCGGCCAATGCTTTACCCTGCGGGCGCTGCTGCAACAGGATGCGGCCATCGGCGTCCACCAGCGCGACAGCGACCACTGGCAGCAATACCCCTGTCGACATCAATGGTGCGTCTGGTGCGATCTTCGTCATTCGTTAACCCTGCTTCTTTATTTCTGGCTGTCTAGGAAAAAACCGGGGCGAAGATGGCCATGCTCAAATTGCTTCGAAGACTGGCAAAAGATCGCAAAGGCGGCACGGCGATCGAATATGGGCTGATCGCCTCCGTGATCGTCGTCACGCTGATTGCTTCGTTCATCCAGCTTGCAAACACGACGACGGGCATCTGGAGCAACGTCAACACCAAGATGGACGACGCCCGCAACGGCCGTTGAAAAAAATCGTTGCACCCGTTTGCCGACTTAAACCTTTGTCAACCTCACCCCCTTATCCCGGTCACCGCAGGCCGGTCTTCCGGTCCGCCGGGTACTAATGCTCACTTTGACTGGAGACCGGAAAATGCAGACCATTCGCAAGTTCATCAAGAACAACAAGGGCGCGACGGCTATCGAATACGGCCTGATCGCAGCACTCATCGCCGTTGCCGCCATTGCAGCAATGCAGGGCCTGGGCAACCAGCTGAAGACCACGTTCTCGAACGTGACGTCGAACATGAAGGCTTCGTAAGCTCTTCCCAACATTACGATAAACGCGGGGCGGTAGGCTCGTTCCACCGCCCCCTTTTTTCTAGATTGGACCCAAAAATGGTAAAGCGCCTATTGGGTCTTTTTCAGGATCGTAAGGCAGCGACGGCTATCGAATATGGCCTCATCGCTGCGCTTATTGCAGTAGCGGCAATTGCCGCCATGCAAGGGCTGGGTAACCGCCTGAAGACGACCTTCACGAACGTATCAAGCAATATGAAGGCTTCGTAAGCTTCTCCCAGCAGCTTACGCGACGCAGGGCGGCGGATGAAAATCCGCCGCCCTTTTTCTTCATCGGCCAAGTGGCCAGCGTCAGTTCAGATTCTGCCGATTGACAGGAATTTCCGACGGCGCTCGCTGATCAGGGTTTCACGGCTTGAGCGTGCCATGCTGCCAAGCGCTGTCTCAATTGCCGTTCCCAGCGATGAAATCGCCGCAGCCGGATCGCGCTGCGCCCCGCCGAGCGGCTCGGGAACGATTGTGTCGATCACCCCCAACGCCTTCAGGTCCTGCGCCGTCACTTTCATCGCCTCGGCGGCATCGGCCGCGCGGTCCGATGTTCGCCACAGGATCGAAGCACAGCCTTCGGGTGAGATGACCGAATAGGCCGCGTGTTCGAACATCAGCACGCGGTTGCCCGTCGCCAGCGCCACCGCGCCTCCCGATCCGCCCTCTCCTACGATCGCACTGACCATCGGTACGCCCAGGGAGAGGCAGCGCGCTGTGCTCCGCGCAATGGCCTCGGCCTGGCCGCGCTCTTCGGCCTGAATACCGGGAAATGCGCCTGACGTGTCGACCAGGGTAATCACCGGCAGCCCGAACCGATCGGCCAAGTCCATCAGCCGGATCGCCTTACGATAGCCCTCGGGCTTGCCCATGCCGAAGTTATGGCGCAGCCGACTGGCGGTATCATCACCCTTTTCATGGCCGATCACGACCACGCGTGCGCCGCGAAAATGCGCCAGTCCGCCCAAAATAGCCTGATCATCACCAAAGGCACGGTCGCCCGCCAGCGGCATGAAATTGTCGAACAACCCGGCGACATAATGGTTGAAATGCGGGCGATCGCCGTGCCGTGCGACCTGGGTTTTCTGCCAAGGCGTCAGACGCGAATAGGTATCGCGCAGCAATTTGTCGGATTTGACCTGCAGCCGGGCGATATCGGCGTCGAGATCGACAGACCCGGTCGCTGCCGTCTCGCGCAATTCATCGATCCTAGCCTGCAGTTCGGCGATCGGTTTTTCAAAGTCGAGGAAACTTGCCATCAGGTCGCGTCGGTTAGGCCCCGCGGGCCGGAAGGTCAACGAGTGGATGACGGGCATTGACGAGCGCGACCAGCCGCGCGCTGTCGACATGGGTGTAAATCTCGGTCGTGGCGATATCGGCATGGCCAAGCATCAGCTGCAAGGCGCGCAGATCAGCGCCCCCTTCCAGCAGGTGCGTGGCAAAGGCATGGCGTAGTATATGGGGGCTTACCCGGTCCGGCGGGATGCCCGCTTCGGCTGCGAGATCCTTCAGCAACTGGTAAAGCCGGATTCGCGACAAATGTCGTTTGCCGCCCGGGAAAAGCCAGGCTGACTCCGCTGGCACGACAGAACGCCACAACGCGACTGCCGCCCGTGCTCGATCCGAAATCGGCACCATGCGCTCTCGACCACCCTTGCCGCGCAGAATCAGGAAGGGTCGGTCGGGTGACACCGCGTTGCGTGGAATCGACACCAATTCACTGGCACGCAATCCCGAGCCGTACAGGAGCTCGACCAAGGCCGACAGTCGCAGATCCTGCCGGTCGACGGGATCACGCGCGAGCCGCACGCTAATGGTGGCGAACAAGCGATCAACATCGGCATGGTCCAGCGTCTTTGGCAGCGCACGGATCGCACCAGGACGTGGCAAGGCGCTACCGGGATCATCTTGCCGATGGCCTTCTTCAGCAAGAAAAGCATAGAAGCGCCGCAGCGCGGCCGCTTTGCGTGCTGCCGTCGACCGCGTCAGGCCCGACCAGCTATCGCCCAAACGCGCCAGATCAGCGGCCGTGGCGTCCACCAGCCGACGCCCCAGAAAATCCGACGCAAGCCGCAAATCGCTACGATAAGCGGCGATCGTGTTGGGTGCAGCCCCTGCTTGCGCGGCCATCATTTCAAGAAAACGATCGATCAGCGCCAGATCGCCTGACCCCGTCAAAGCCGAGTCACCGCCTCAACCGCAATCATCCGCGCCTGCCCCTCAAGTCCCACCTGGCGGAGCGCGGATACGATCTGGAACAGCGTTTCGGGCGATACGCCACCCCAATTGGGGGTTTGCATCCCAACCGCCGCGAGCAACTGCACCGTCGCGGTCTGGCGGCGCTGGGCGGCACGCTGAATCGCCCGCGTCCAGCTGTTTTCCATCGCCAGGTTGATTGAAAGCGCGCGTGCCAGACTGGCGGTGTCGCTGGCGGACATGCGGTTCAAACCGGCGAGCCCCGCGACCAGCATCTTCACCTTGCTGCCACTGATATCCACTGCGCGGCTGCGATAGGTATCGACATCGCCGCGGCTGACAGGATCGCCATTATCGACCAGTGCCAACAGCCCCCAGGCATTGCTGCCGCGCACCACATTGCCCTTCCAGCGCAGTGCGGGCTCTTCAAGCCCCGCACTCAGCATCGACGCTACCAGCCGATCTGCATCGGGCGCATCCTTGTACGGCGCGATCGTGGTCGCCGCCCGCGCCGTCAGCACCAGTCGCGCATATTGACCACGCGGACGCTTCGGTTCGTCCCACAATGTCCGCAGCGCCACCAGCCTCGCGTCGCGATCCGGACCGGCATAGGCGGTCCGCAGATCGCGGGCGATGCCCAGTTCCGCTGCTCCCTGGTCTCCATCGCTGTCAATCTTGCCGAACAGATCAACCAACGCCGCATTAGAAAGAACGCCCTGCGCGGCGGCCAATTCTGCCGACGACGCGCGTGCACTTTCGGTAAGGCGGGGGGATTGGGCGCGCCAATACTGCACCTGAACGGCGGCAGTCGCGTAGAGCGGCATCGGAATCTCGGCGCCGCTTGCCATCGCCAGGCCATAACGCCACACCGTCAACCGATCGACATTGTCCCATTCGATCGTGACGGCACCCTGCCCTTTTGATCCTGTTCCGACGACTTTTTCGGCAAGCAGCAGATCGATCCCGCGCGCCGCGCCGCTGCGCCGTGCGGCCTTGATCTTCGGTCCCGCTTCACCCGGCACGCCAGACAGCGATGCGCACATCGCATCAGCCAGAATCCAGGCGCGTTCGCTCGATACCTTGCGGCCATCGGCGACGACCGGGCACACTGTTGCCGGATCGCCGCTGGCAAGCGCCGCCTGCATCGCCACTTGATACATTTTGGGCGTGTATCGATCCGGATCGACTGCCTCGACCATTGCCCGTGCGACCACTGATTCGCCCATCCGCACGAGCAGCCAGGCGCGCTCCGCTGCAAAATCCGCACCGTTCAGGCGCGCGGGCGTCTTTACCTTGGAGGCAAGTGCCTGCCGCAGCCCGATCGACACCCAGCGGGACGGCACTGGCGCGTTCAGCTTGCGCATCAGCGTTTGCAGAAAACGCCCGTCCGCATTCCCGAATGCCGCCGGGTTAAGGCCGCCTTCGGGCACCCCGACCACACCCACCATCGCCAGCGATCGGCGGGCATAGCTCGGCATGTTATACTCGGCGATCAGTCGGGGATCGATCGGCAGGGGCGTGCCTGCATCATCGGGTACTGTCCCATCCTCTTCACCCACGGTGGCTAAGCCAGCCGGTAGTCCGGGAACGCCGGGTGCCGTTGGGCGATCTCCGGTCGGGGACGCCGTCGGCGCCGAAGTCGGTGCGGCGACCGGTTCGTTAAAACCGGGCGGCAGGATCGATTCGGGCGTATCCTGACCAATCGCCGGAATGCCGACGACGATCAGGCCAAGCGCGAGCGCGCCTGCACCAACGCTATTTCTCGAGAGACGCAAGCGGCACAACCTTTTCAACGCGCTTCAGCGGTTTTTCACCGTTCATGCTGGCAAGCACCGCGACACCGCCCAGCAAGGCGATGACCAGGACGACAACAATGATCAACGGGCGAGCCATGACGAAAGCCTTGTCAGCGGAGAGGATTGATGACGCGCCTTTTGCCCGAGCGCGACGCTCGTTGTATAGCCCAAGAGATAATGTTGCAAAACAAGCATCACGCCCCGGTCTGGCACGGCCAGCCTATCGTTCTTGTCGGCCTGATGGGTGTTGGCAAATCGACCGTAGGGCGGCGGCTTGCAGCCCGACTCGATCTTCCCTTTGTCGATGCCGATTCGGAAATTGAGGCGGCGGCAGGCATGTCGATCGCCGATATTTTCGAACGATTCGGCGAAGAGTATTTTCGCGATGGCGAGCGACGGGTGATCGCCCGGCTAATCGACGGCACCCCAAAGGTTATCGCGACCGGCGGCGGCGCCTTCATCAACGAAGAAACACGTACACTCATTCTCGATCAAGCTCTTGCGGTTTGGCTAAACGCGAACCCGCGCATACTGGCCGATCGCGTCCGGCGGCGCGATACGCGGCCGCTGTTGCGTGGTCGAGACCCGGGCGAGGTGCTCACCGCTCTCGCCCAGACCCGTAATCCCTTCTATGCGCTGGCGCCAATACATGTCTCAAGCCAGCAAGCGCCGCACGAAGCCACGGTGGCGGCCATCATCAAGGCCCTCGGGTTGCCGCTGAATGGGGAACCGGTGCCAAACAGCGAAAATGAGTGATCGGTGATCAAAATCGACGTTAAACTGGGCGACCGAAGCTATCCGGTCGTGATCGAAGCGGGCCTGCTGGCCAACGCCGCGCACTGGCTGGTTCCACTGGCGCGCGGGCGAACGATGGTGATCGTCACAGATTCCAATCTTCGGCATCACCGGCACGTACTTGAAAGGGGTTTGACCGCTGCCGGGGTCGCCACCGCCTTGATTGAACTGCCGCCGGGCGAAGGCACCAAAAGCTGGGCGATGCTCGAAAAGCTCACTGATGATTTGCTCGACTTGGGGGTGGAACGCGGCGATCACGTCATCGCGCTGGGTGGCGGCGTGATTGGCGATCTGGTTGGTTTCGCCTGCTCGATCCTGAAACGCGGATGCCAGTTCGTGCAGATCCCCACTAGCTTGCTCGCCCAGGTCGACAGTTCGGTGGGCGGCAAGACCGCGATTAACGCACGCGCGGGCAAGAACCTGATCGGGGCCTTCCATCAACCGGCGCTGGTGCTGATCGATCCGGAAACACTCGCCACCCTGCCGGTGCGCGAATTACGTGCCGGCTATGCCGAGGTCGTGAAATATGGATTGATCGACGATCCCGCCTTTTTCGACTGGTGCGAAAACCACGGCGCCGCATTAATCGCCGGGGACATTGATCTACGAACCCAGGCAATCGCTCACAGTATCGCCGCCAAGGCCCGCATCGTCGCCGAAGATGAGCGCGAGACGACCGGCAAACGCGCATTACTCAATCTGGGGCATACCTTTGGTCATGCGCTGGAGGCGGAAACGGGCTTTTCCGACCGGCTTCTTCATGGCGAGGGCGTAGCGGCGGGAATGGCACTGGCCTTTGGCTATTCAGCGGCTCGAAGTCGCTGCAGCGCAGAGGATAGCGCACGGGTCGCTGCCCATTTGCGCTCAATCGGTCTGCCCGACGGCCTATCCGCAGCGGGCATTGCGGCAAGCGGCGCCACGCTGGTCGACCATATGCGTCATGACAAGAAAATGGCGGCTGGCACGTTGCCCTTCCTGCTCGCCCGCGGGATTGGCCAGACCTATGTCGATAGCGCTGTCGATCTCGCCGATGTAGCAGGTTTTCTCGACGCGCAGCCGCGCTAATGCCGCGCGGGATTGCGAAGCGCGATTTGCCGACAAAGACCTGTCCGGTGTGTCAGCGGCCGTTTACATGGCGCAAAAAATGGGCTCGCGACTGGGATAATGTACGCTATTGTTCCGATAAGTGCAGGATGACAAAGTCATAATCGATGATTTTACCGCGCGACCGATAACATTTTTTTTCATTGCTCCCCGGATAGACCTTCTCCCCAAACCGGTGCACAATCAGCGTTAATGCAAGGTGTCGGGCGCGTATTGGCCCGGGTTCAGTTCTAGGGGGGCATTGATGCAGGTACGGTTCTGGGGAACCCGCGGGTCCATGGCAAAGCCAGGTCCGGATACCATCCGCTATGGCGGGAATACGTCATGTGTGCAGGTCACGTCAGACGCCGGTACGTTGCTGGTCATTGATTGCGGCACTGGCGCGCATGGGCTTGGCCAGCACCTGATGAAGGAAGGCCCGAAACCGGCCCGCGGCCATGTGCTGATCAGCCATACCCATTGGGATCATATTCAGGGCATTCCCTTTTTCACGCCATTCTTCATCCCCGGCAACAAATGGGATTTCTACGCACCCAAAGGCTTTGGCGAGTCATTGCGAGAAACGCTCGCGGGCCAGATGGAATATACCTATTTCCCGATCACGCCGGAGGCGTTCGGCGCAGAACTCAACTACAATAACCTCTCCGAAGGCGTTTTCCGCATCGATGACGTCGTCATCCGCACGCGCTATCTGAACCATCCGGCACTCACCATCGCCTTCCGCATCGAAGTTGATGGCGCGGTGGTGATCTATGCATGCGATCACGAACCGCATTCGCGCGAAGCGGCGGACGGTGTCGGTCAGCTCGACGGGCAGGATCTGGCACACGCCGAATTTCTGCGAGATGCCGATCTGGTGATCCATGATGCGCAGTATCTGGCGTCGGAATATGCCGGCAAGGTCGGCTGGGGCCACAGCACGGTCGAATATACGCTGCAGGTTTGCCAGAGCGCCAATGTGAAGCAGCTGGCGATCACGCATCATGATCCGTTGCGGACCGACGACGCGATTGACCAGGTTGTTGCGAAGCTGCGAGAATCGATCACCCCAGCGGGTGCTATCGAGGTTTTTGGGGCTGCCGAGGGCATGATCCTCGACTATCGCGGCACCCGCTCCAGCATTGTCGAAGAGGATACCGCCACGGCCGATCAGGCCCTGGGGTCTCGCGAAGCCATCGTGTTGCTGATCACACAGGATCAAGCATTGCTCGAAAAAATGCGTCAGTCAGTCGCTGACGAGCCGATCTTCCTGCACGCGCGGGAGAGCGCCTCTGTCCCGCAAACGCGCGAGAATGAGCCAGTTGCCGGATTGATTTTGATCGATGGGGAACTGCCGGCAGGGGCATTGGCGCTCGCTCGCGCAATCCGCGCTCGGCCTGAAATGGCAACAACGCCGATCCTGTTCCTGGGCGGCACCGAGCCGACATTGGGCAATTTCGGTGAGCATTCGGAATGGTTGCGGGCACCTTTTTCGGTCGAATATGCCCGCTCGCGAATCCGCACATGGACGATGCGCGGCGCTTTCCGTTGGCTCCGCGCGAGCATCCCGGAGAATGAAAGTGAGCGGCTGAAGGCGCTGCGCGCTCTCAATCTCGTGGAAGCAAGCGGGGACGAGCGGTTTGACCGCTATACGCGCCTTGCAGCGGCGCTGTTCGACGTGCCCTATGCGCTGGTCTCGATCGTCGATGACGAGCGGCAATGGTTCAAATCGAAATACGGTACCGAGATCGAGCAAACCCCGCGCGACGTGTCGTTCTGCGCCCATGCTATCCATGCGCCAGATGTGATGGTCGTGAATGACGCGCTCACCGATTCGCGATTTGGGGACAATCCAACCGTGGTCGGGCCGCCCAATGTGCGGTTCTACGCCGGCACGCCGCTGGTGCTGCCCAGCGGCCATGCGATTGGCACGTTATGCATCCTCGATGACCGCCCTCGGGAGTTTTCGGACAGGGACCGTGCACGACTCGCCGATCTGGGTGGGTTGCTTGAGGCCGAATTGTCCCGGTTCGCGGCCTGATCGACTGATCGGCAAGGGTTACGTTAGGCTGGTCTGGATGCCACGATCCAGGCCAGCCAAATCCATCCCGCAATTAGCAACACGCCCCCGATCGGGGTAATCGCCCCCAACCAGCGGGGCAAGCCGATCGCCATCAGATACAGCGTGCCCGCAAAAATCGCGCCGCCCGCAACGAACAGCCAGCCCGGGCCACGTCCACCGAGTTGCGCGGCGACCATCGCGGCAAGCGCATGGGCAAGCTGATAATGCGCCCCGGTTTTCAGCCAGTCAGCGGCGTCCCCCGATGCGCCATGCGCGCCGAATGCCCCCGCTGCGACCGCGATTGCGCCTGACAGCGCGGCAAATGCCAACAGCAAGCTCATCCTGCCTCCTCCACGGGATTCAACCGCCCCCTGATCAAGTGACTGTCGCCCGCATGCATATCGCCTGCCACAGCCTGCGCCTTCAAACGGTCAAGATCTTTCTGGCGATACGCTGCTTCGGTCCGCCCGATTTCCTCGCTGTCGACGCCGACATCGCTCAGCGCCTGCCGCGCCATCGCCACTGCCGATTCGAGCGTTTCGCGCACCGATCCTGCCATTGGCGCGTCCTTCAGCTTCACCAGACTGCGGCGATCATAAACCCGAACGAACACCGACGCTGACGGGAAGGACTCCTTCACCGCATGCAGCAATGGCGCATCGACCTGATCCTCGTCGATGCAAAACAGCAGCAGCTGCACGCTTTCGGCCCCTGCCTGACGCAGCAGATCGAGCCGCGTGCCATCTCCATAATAAACCTTTGCGCCAAAACTGCCCGCCGTCTCGATCATTTCGGGATCGCGATCGATCAGCGATACCGTGATGCCCTGGCTGATCAGCAACTGCGCCACTGTCTGCCCGAAGCGGCCATAACCGATCACCAGCGCGCTGGCGCCGTCACTCTGCGGCTCGTCGAGACCCTCGGTGCTGGTCGTCGGCTCGGCCCGGAATCGACGCGTGAACATCATCAGGAACGGCGTCGTCGCCATCGAAAGGGTCACAACCGCGCCGAACAGGCTAGCGGCCTCGGGCTCGATCAGCAGCGCATCCTTTGCCTGGGCGAACAGCACGAAGCCAAACTCTCCCCCCTGGCTGAGCAACAGCCCGAGCGCGAGGGCGGGCCGCCAGTTCATTTTGAACAGCATCCCGATGCCGGTCATGATCGCCGTCTTGGTGACGATCAGCAAAATCGCCATGCCGATCACGAATATCGGCCGTTCGGCGATTGCGTTCAGATCGAGCATCATTCCCACGCTGAGGAAGAATAGCCCAAGCAGGATCGCGCGAAACGGATCGACATCGGCTTCGAGCTCGTGCCGATACGGGCTGTCAGCCAGCATGACGCCGGCGATGAACGCCCCAAGCGCGGTGGAGAGCCCCAGCGCTTCCATGACCGCCGAACTGGCAATGACGGTGAACAGGGCCGCAAACACGAACATCTCGCGCTCGCCCAACACCCCAATTAGCCGGAACATCGGCCGCAGCAGGAACCGCCCCGACGCCACCAGCCCGACGATCGCAAGCACGGTATATACCGCCAGCAGCCACCCCGGCGGCGCATCCGCTGGCGCTGGCGCACGGGACAGCGCAGCAACGATCGTGATCATCGGGACGATCGACAGATCCTGGAACAACAGGATCGAAAAAGCGCGCTCGCCGAATGGCGTCTTCAAGCGACCGGCCGATTGCAGCATTGGCAGCACCTGCGCCGTCGATGACAGCGCGAGCGGCAGACCCACCGCAAGCGCCGCCGCGGGGGAGAAGCCTGCGATAATCCAAACAATCGCCGCGATCGCCGCCCCGCACAAGGCGACTTGCAACGCCCCCAATGCGAAGATGTCCTGCTTCATCCGCCACAAACGCGACGGGTTCAGTTCAAGACCAACCAAAAACAGCAGCAGCGTGATGCCAAGCTCGGCAATGCCCATTTTCTGCTCGGCATCCCCCACCAGACCAAGCACCTGCGGCCCGACCATGGCGCCCGCGACCAGAAAGCCCAGCGTCGCCCCGAGCCCGAGACGACGGAACAACAACACAAAAACGAGCGCGAAGCCGAGCAGGATCACACCATCGCGCAGAGTTGACCCGATCATCGCATTTCGCCCCGTGCCGCCGCCGCCATTGCCGTGGCTTCTGCTGCCGCTTCGAACGCGAGACGGATCGATGCATGGCGCGCGCTATGTGGCCGGGCGGGTTGGAAGATATCGAGCCCTGGCCAATCGGGGGCGGCCTGCCCGCCAGCCAGCCAATCGGCCAGAGCTGTGTGCGTCGTAGCGAAATCCGCCGCTGTCTTGCCGATGGCGTGCGCCGCCATCAACGAAGACGATGCCTGTCCAAGCGCACAGGCACGCACGAGCATACCGATCTCGGTCACGCGCCCCTCCGCATCGACATTGACGTCGACCGTCACCCGGCTGCCGCACACGGGCGATCGCTTCTCAACGCTTGCCATCGGCGCATCGAGCCGATCGGCAAACGGGATCGTTGCCGCCAACCGCAATATTTCCGTGTTGTAGAGCGGCGCATTCACGGGGCAGAATCGCTTTCGTTAGCAGCGCTCGCATTGCCTTCCATCGGGAACACCGCTTCGCCTTTGCGGCGTTTATCGACGAAATCGGCGATCCCCGCGCTGGTGATGTTCAGCACAGGATAGGTGCGCGATTTTGTGATCCAGGTTGGGCGCCGGTTCGGCCCGCCACCGATCGTATCGGTGACCAGGATGATCAGCAGGAAGCCCAGGCTTGCCAAAATGAGGCCCTTCAGCGCCCCGAAACCGAAACCGAGCGCACGGTCGATTGGCCCCAGGATCGAGCTGCGCGTGCGCTCGCCCAGCATATTCGCGACCAATCGTCCGCCGAAATACACAACGCCCGCTACCAGCGCGAAGGCCAGCACCGCCGCTCCTGCCGCCGTGCCGACAATCCCGGTCAGCATCGCGGTGACGGGTGCGTGAAGGAACTTCAGCGCGAAGACGATGAAGATCCAGACCATCAGCGACAGCACCTCGGTCACGAAGCCGCGCTTCAGCCCCAGCACGGCACCGCCGCCGACCAGCAGGAGCACGACAATATCGAGTGCGGTCAGTCCCATCTGCTCATCCCTCTTGCGCCCCAAAGGGTTCCCCGAAACCGGGAAATGGGGTGCCGATGGTTGAAGCGCTAGCCACGCCCGAGCATATGGTCAACGAAACTGGCGAGGCTCTTGAATCCAGAGAGCTTTAGCGGCTGTTTTTCGCCCACCAACGCGGCGGGCACCAGTGCGCGTTCGAAGCCAAGTTTGCCCGCTTCCTTCAGCCGCAATGCCCCATGCGCCACAGGCCTGATCTCGCCCGATAGCGCGACTTCGCCGAACGCGACCGAATCGATCGGCACCGGTCGTTCGCTGAGTGCCGATATGAGCGCGGCGGCCACCGCCAGGTCGGCGGCAGGGTCTTGCACACGATATCCGCCGGCGATGTTGAGGTAAACTTCACTGCTCGAAAAGCTGAGCCCGCAGCGTGCTTCGAGCACCGCGAGGATCATCGCTAGCCGTCCCGAATCCCATCCCACCACCGCGCGGCGCGGCGTTGCCCCGCTCGCCAGCCGCACCACCAGTGCCTGAATTTCGACGAGCACGGGCCGCGTGCCCTCCAGTGCGGGAAATACCGTGGTGCCAGTTACGCCCTCGTCACGCTGGGTCAGAAACAAAGCGGACGGGTTCGACACTTCAGCCAGCCCTTCTTCCACCATCGCGAACACGCCGATTTCGTCCGTTCCGCCGAACCGGTTCTTGATCGCGCGCAATATGCGGTATTGGTGGCTGCGCTCGCCTTCAAAGCTCAGTACGGTGTCCACCATGTGCTCGAGCACCCGGGGTCCGGCGATGCTACCGTCCTTGGTTACATGACCAACCAACACGACCGCAGTGCCGCGTTCCTTTGCGAAACGGATCAATTCCTGCGCCGATGCCCGCACTTGGCTCACCGTGCCCGGCGCCCCTTCGATCAGGTCGGAATGCATCGTCTGGATCGAATCGATCACGAGCAATGCCGGCGGTTTGTCCATGCCGAGCGTCGTCAGGATGTCGCGGGTCGATGTTGCCGCCGCAAGCTGCACCGGCGCATTGCCCAGCCCAAGGCGACGCGCACGCAATCGGACCTGATCGGCGGCTTCCTCGCCCGACACATAAGCGACCGAATGCCCGGCCAGCGCGAGCTTGGCAGCGGCCTGCAACAGCAATGTCGATTTGCCGATCCCCGGATCTCCGCCGATCAGCGTGGCCGATCCTTCGACGAACCCGCCACCCAGCGCCCGGTCAAGCTCGGCGATGCCAGTCGGCAGTCGCTCTGGCAGCGCAATCTCGCTGTCGAGCCCCACCAGCTGCATCGTCCGCCCGCCGGATTGCAGATTATGCTTCGCCGCAAACGGCGTCACCGCCCCGCCCGTCTCCTCGACCAGCGTATTCCACTCGCTGCAATCAGCACACTGCCCCGCCCAGCGATGCGACACCGATCCACACGACTGACAGACATAGCGTTTCTGCGGCTTGGCCATCGGGTGGGACTAGCAGAATGAGAACGAGAGGGGAACAAATAATCTCTGGGCGTATGCTCAGGTCACCCCCGCGCCGGAATCCCCAACCCGCGCTGCACCGCAGGCCTTGCGAGTGCGCGTTCCAGCCACGCGTTCACATTGGTGAAGCCGTCGAAGCCAACCAGATCAGACACCCCATAGAAATTCGGGATCGCGTTCACCCAGCCGATCATCGACACATCAGCGATCGTATAATCCTCCCCCATGAACCATTCGCGGTCGGCCAGCACGCCGTCCATCACGCCGAGTATGCGCCTTACCTCGGTGACGAAGCGGTCGCGGGGGCGTTTGTCTTCCCAGTCTTTGCCCGCGAATTTGGTGAAGAAGCCCATCTGCCCGGTCATCGGGCCAAGGCCGCCCATCTGGAACATCACCCACTGGATCGTCTGATAGCGCGCGATCGGGTCTTCGGGCAGCAAACGCCCCATTTTCTCGGCGAGATAAATCAGGATCGCGCCGCTTTCGAACAGCGCGATCGGTGCACCACCCGGCCCATCGGGATCGAGGATCGCGGGAATCTTGCCATTGGGGTTGAGCGATCGAAAGGCGTCGGACTGGCTTTCACCCGCCATGATGTCGATGAAGTGCGGCTCATAAGGCAGGCCCACTTCCTCGAGCATGATCGACACTTTCACGCCATTGGGCGTCGGCATCGCGTAAAGCTGGAGCCGATCCTTTTGTGCGGCAGGCCAGCGGGCGGTGATCGGGAAAGCGGACAGATCAGCCATGAGACAGTTCCTGTAACGGGCGGGGTTGCGCGGGAGATAGTCATGCCGAGCCGCGCGCGCTATGGCTCGCCGCGATGAAAGCGACCGATCTCCGCATTGCCCTGTTCAGCGGCAATTATAACTATGTCCGTGACGGCGCGAACCAGGCGCTGAACCGGCTGGTCGGGCATTTGCTGGCGCAAGGGTGCAAGGTCCGGGTCTATTCGCCGACCATCCCCAACCCTGCGTTTCCGCCCACCGGCGATCTGGTCGATGTACCCGCGTTCGCGATACCAACACGCAAGGAATACCGAGTCGCGCGGGGATTGCCCGTAAAGGTACGGCGCGATCTCGATGCGTTCGCACCCAACATGGTGCACGTCTCGGCCCCCGACATCCTCGGCCACCGCGCGGTCAGCTATGCGCGCGGCAAGGGCATTCCGGTGGTCGCTTCGGTGCACACCCGGTTCGAGACGTATCTGGCCTATTACGGCCTTGGTTTTCTGGAGCCGGGCGCGGTGGCGCTGTTGCGGCGTTTCTACCGGCGCTGCGACGCGATCATGCCACCCTCGCAATCGATGGCCGATCTGCTGCGCGATCAGCGAATGAATGATGATATCGGCATCTGGTCGCGCGGCATCGACCGGACGATCTTCACCCCTGCCGCACGCAGCACGATCTGGCGCCGCGAACTGGGGATCAGGGACGATCGGGTTGCGATCGGTTTCCTCGGGCGCTTGGTGCTCGAAAAGGGGCTTGATGTATTCGCCGCGGTCATCGCCGAACTCGAGCGACGCGGCGTAGCGCACCGGGTGCTCGTGGTCGGCGAAGGGCCAGCGCGCGAGTGGTTCGCCGAACGCGTGCCCGATGCAGTTTTCGCCGGGTTTCAAGCAGGCGCCGATCTGGGCCGGGCCGTCGCTTCGATGGATGTTTTGTTCAATCCCAGCGTCACCGAGACCTTCGGCAACGTGACGCTGGAGGCAATGGCCTGCGCCGTCCCCGTGGTCGCGGCCATCGCTACCGGCAGCTCAAGCCTGGTCGAACACGGCGTTACCGGCAGGCTCGTCGAACCGACTGACATCGCCGGCTATGCCGATGCGCTCCAGGCCTATGCCGAGGACCGGGACCTCGCCGATAATGATGGGCTGGCGGGCGAAGCGCGCAGTGCCGCCTATGGCTGGGACGCGATCAACCAGAAGGTGCTCGACAAATATCTCGAGGTGATGGCGCGGCGGGCGGGATAACCCGCACCGCCACGCGCTTGATCAATCCAGCCGCTCGATCTTCTGCGCCGTTTCGTCGATCAACGCGACGATCTGGTGCAGGGTCGCGTTGTCGACATCTCCCCGGCTGAACCGGTGCATCAGCACGGAGCGGAGGTTCCCCATGGCGCGCCTTACAGACGCGCTGTCGGTCCGCTGGCGTTCTTCGCCCAATTCAGCCAGCCGCGCGAAAAGGGCAGCGACCTCCTCGGCCCGCTCAACCAAATGAGCCGTCCCCGCCTCCGTCACCGCGAATTGCTTCTTGGCGCCTTCTGCCTTTTGCTCCTCGATCAGCCCCATATCGTCCAGCAACGTGATCGTAGGGTAAACGACGCCCGGGCTCGGCGCATAGGCCCCGCCAGTCAGCTCCTCGATCTCGCGGATCAGGTCGTAGCCGTGACGAGGCTGATCGGCGATCAGCTTGAGCAGCACGAGCCGCAGCTCGCTGCCGTCGAACATCCGGCCTCGCCGACCGCGACCCCGCCCAGCCATGTCGGCAGCGTCGACTTCCCAGGTGACCGCAAATGGCCCCCAACGGCGTGATCCGCGCGGACCGCAATGGCGGTTTCCGTAAGCATGAAACATTCTATTATCCTCTTGAGTGTCTATGATGGGTTGAAGATATATCTTGAGCGTCACGATACAAGAGGTGCTGCAATAAAATTCAACGCGCTTATCTTGGGCGCATGGCCGACCTGTTTCCCCCCACCGATCAACCCGCCCCCGCCACACCAACCAGTGCACCGCTGGCGGACCGACTGCGCCCGGCAAAGCTTGCCGAAGTGGTGGGGCAGGATCACCTCACCGGCCCTGAGGGCGCGATCGGGCGGATGGTCGCAGCAGGCCGACTCTCTTCGATCATCCTCTGGGGACCGCCCGGCACCGGCAAAACGACGATTGCGCGTTTGCTCGCCGAAGCCGTCGACCTGCGTTTCGCGGTCATCTCGGCGGTGTTTTCGGGCGTGGCAGACCTGAAGAAAATCTTTGCCGAGGCGCGCGATCACGCTCGGATCGGCAAGCGCACCTTGTTGTTCGTGGATGAAATCCACCGATTCAACCGCGCCCAGCAGGATGGTTTCCTGCCCTATGTCGAGGACGGCACCGTCATTCTGGTCGGCGCGACGACGGAGAACCCGTCATTCGAGCTCAACGCCGCCTTGCTCAGCCGCGCGCAGGTGCTGGTGCTCAATCGGCTGGACGAGGCGGCCCTTGGACAGCTTCTCGATCGCGCTGCAGCGCTCGAGCAACGCTTGCTGCCGTTGACGCCTGACGCCCGGACAGCGCTGATCGCGGGGGCGGATGGCGACGGGCGGTTTCTGCTCAATCAGGCTGAGACGTTGTTCGCCGTCGATTTGCCCGAACCGCTCGATCCCGCCGCCCTGTCAGCGTTCCTCCAGCGACGCATGCCGGTGTATGACAAGGATCGCGAGGGGCATTACAACCTCATTTCGGCGCTCCACAAATCGATGCGCGGTTCCGATGCGCAAGCAGCGCTTTATTATCTCGCCCGGATGCTGACGGCGGGCGAAGAGCCGCTCTACGTGCTCCGCCGGATCACCCGGTTTGCGAGCGAGGATATCGGCCTTGCTGATCCGCAGGCGCTGGTTCAGTGCCTCGCTGCCAAGGATGCCTATGATTTCCTCGGCTCGCCCGAGGGGGAGCTCGCTATCGCGCAGGCATGCCTCTATTGCGCAACGGCACCGAAATCGAATGCCACGTACAAGGCGCAAAAGGCAGCTTGGAAATCGGCCCGCGACACCGGGTCGCTGATGCCACCGCAGAATATCCTGAATGCGCCGACCAGGCTGATGAAGGATATCGGCTATGGCAAGGGCTACGCTTATGATCACGATGTCGATACGGGGTTTTCGGGGGCGAATTACTGGCCGGCGGAGATGGGGGCGCAGATTTTCTACCGGCCAACCGATCGCGGTTTTGAAAAGCGTATCGCCGAACGCATCGCCTATTGGGAGGGGTTGAAACATGCGGCTGACGACTAACGTTCTGGGCATCGCACTGGCGGTAATGGCGCTCCCGGCGAGCGCGCAGGTGGCACGCCAACCATCGGCCTATGACCTGGCGCTGGCCGCCGGGTACAAGGCGACGATCACCTGTGGGGCGGTCTTCGTCGCGGGACGGAACGAGGCGCAGATCGCAGCCGACGAGCTCGCCGGTATCTATCCCGAATATGCTGCGATCGTCCCCACCCTTACCGCCACGATCGACCAGCGCAGCCGTGCCGTGTCGGTGCCCTTCGCCGCTGATCTGCCGCCCCGCATCGCGATCTGGTCGGCGCGGACCGGGTGCACCACCCTGCCGATCGGCACCCCGGTTCAGGCCGTGCCGGCGCCCGCCAGCGGCACCCCCGGTCCGGCTGGCCCTGCCCCAGGCATGTGGCCGCGCGGCGATGCCCTGCCCAACACGGCGCTCCTGCCGCTCGAGCCCGTTGCGCGCGCTTTTGATCCAATGGCCTATGGCAGGGGAACGAAGACGACCGGCGTGGTTGTGGTCAAGGCCAATCAGATTATCGCCGAACAATATGCCCCCGGCTTCGGTCCCTTCACGGCGCAACGCACCTGGTCAGTCGCCAAGAGTATGACGGGGACGCTGGCCGGCATGGCGGTGTTGGCGGGCGCGGTGAGGGTCGATCAGCCGGTCGCCATTGCGGCCTGGGCCGATCCGCGCGATCCGCGCCGCACGATCACGCTCGACAATCTGTTGCGGATGGCCAGCGGCTTGCACAGCGACACGGCGGGCAACCGCACCGATGCGATCTATTTTGGTGGCACCGGCGTGCAGGAAAATGTCGCGCAATGGCCGCTCGAGGCCAAGCCCGGCACGCGCTTCCGTTATGCCAATAACGATATCCTGCTGGCAACGCTTTCGATCCGCACAGGCCTTGGCGAGGCGCGCTACAAGTTTTTCCCGCACACCGCCCTCTTTGCCAAGCTCGGGATGCGCCACAGCTTTGCCGAGGCCGATCTGCGCGGTGATTACATCCTGTCGAGCCGGGTTTGGACGACGGCGCGGGATCTGGCGCGCTTTGGTCAGTTTTACCTGAACGACGGCGTCTGGAACGGTGAACGACTGCTGCCCACCGGCTGGGTGAAATATGTTACCACCCCCAGCGGCCCGCAGCCGCCCGGCGACTTCGGCTATGGCGCAACCTTCTGGCTGATGAACAAGTCCCCCGGGGTTCCTGCCGATACCTATTCGGCAAACGGCAATCGCGGGCAGTTCGTGGTGATCGTCCCCAGTCGCGGCATCGTGATCGTCCGGCGCGGCGAAGATCCGGGGAGTTTCGACATCGCCAAATTCACGGCCGATGTGCTGTCGGCCGTGCAATGACGACGCCGATTGGCGATTGGGACGCGCTGGTCGCCTATGCGCTCTCGCTCCCCGGTACACATGTTGCACCCTATTACGGCAAGCCGGCGGTAAAGGTGATCGCCAATGAACGCGCCTTTCTTTCGCCCAGCCGCGAGGACGGATCGTTCGTGCTGCAGATCGACGAAGATACCAAGGCACTGCTGATCGAAACCGATCCCGATACCTATTGGGAAACACCGCATTATCAAGGCTGGCCCGCGCTGCTCGTCCGCTACGACAGCACTGACCCAGACAGGGTAAGGGCCATGATCGAGCGCGCCCGCGATCAGGCAGCGGCGCGACCTATGGCCCGTCCGCGCAAGAAAAAGTGAGGTCGTTCGATCGATTTGCGGCCATCGACTGGTCAGGCGCCAAGGGCAGCCGCCATCGGGGTATTACACTCGCCATGTGCGAGGCCGGTGATGCCGCGCCCCGGCTGATCGAGCCACCCAACGGCGTCTGGTCGCGGACGGCAATCCTCAATTGGCTGCGGACACAGGCCGGCGAACGCCTGCTGGTCGGTTTCGATTTCAGCTTTGCGCCGCCGTTCATCGAACGCCGCGCCTATTTGCCCGGTGAGCCGACCCCCGACACTGCCCGCCCCTTCTGGGCCTATGTCGATGCGGCATGCGACGATGATGATCTTGGCGCAGCATCATTCCTGCACAGCCGCCGCGGTCGGCATTTCTACCTTGGTGCCGCCGACGGCCCCAAGGCGGATTTCATGCATTTTCGCCGGTGCGAGGCGCACTTCAACGCGAGCGGCGGCGGCAAACCTTCGACGGTATATGATGCGATCGGCGCAGCACAGGTCGCCAAGGCGAGTTTTGCGGGCATGCGCCTGCTGCATCAGCTAGGGCGGGACGTGCCGGTTTGGCCGATCGATCCGGTACCGCCCGCCGGCGCGCTGGTGGTGGAAATTTACACGACCATTGCCGCGCGGGCAGCCGGTTTGCGCAAGGGGATCAGCAAAATGCGCGGCCCCGCGGCTCTTGACGCGGCACTTACGCACCCCGCGATCGGCAGCCGCCCACATGATCGGCTCGATCGCTATGACGATCACGCTACCGATGCGATCCTGACCGCCGCGTGGCTGCGCGCGCGCGCGAATGACATCGCCCTCTGGAACCCGACACCGCTGAAACCCGAAATTGCCCGTACCGAGGGCTGGACCTTCGGCGTCGTCTGACGCATGAGGCGTGTCGATCAGTCGAAATGCCGGTTTAGCTCAGCTGGTAGAGCAGCGGTTTTGTAAACCGAAGGTCGCGGGTTCGATTCCTGCAACCGGCACCACCCCCACCGCAAAAATACCGACGCGCACGCTATCCGCTTGGCAGGCGGAGCCCCGCGCTTGATAGTGCGGCGATGATAACGGTTGCCAGTTACAATATGCACAAAGGCATCGGCACCGATCGCCAAGCCATGCCCGAGCGCATTTTGCAGGTGCTTGCCGGAATCGATGCCGACATCGTGACACTCCAGGAGGCCGATCAGCGGTTCGGCAAACGCGCTGCGGTGCTTTCTAGAACGCTGCTCGACCGGTTCGGCTGGGCACCCGTTACCTTCGGTGCGCGGCCGGCAAGCATGGGTTGGCATGGCAACCTAATGTTGCTGCGCAAGGACATGACTGTGGTCGATCAGACCGCCATTCCCCTCCCCTCGCTCGAACCGCGCGGCGCGATCATGGCCGATGTGCGGACGCGGCACGGCCAGCAGTTGCGGATCGTTGGCATGCATCTTGACCTTTCCGGCCTGCGCCGAACGCGCCAGGCCCAGGCGATCATCGCCCAGATCACCTCCCGCCCGCAGCCATTGCCCACGATCCTGATGGGCGACCTCAATGAATGGAGCGCCACGACAGGCTGCCTCCACGAGTTCGCCCGCCATTACCGAATTGCAGAGACGGGCCCTAGCTTCCACGCGCGCCGGCCTGTGGCGCGGCTCGACCGGATCATGGTATCACGCGACCTGAAAATCGCGGCCTGTGGTGTCGAAACAGGGAAACTGGCGAAGGTGGCGTCCGATCACCTGCCGATCTGGGCGCGGATAGAGGGGGTGCGATGATTCGCGAGAAAGAGCTGCGGCTGGCGCTGGTCTGTTACGGCGGGATCAGTCTGGCCGTGTACATGCATGGCATCTCAAAGGAAATCTGGCGGCTCGCCCGCGCCAGCTGCGCGTTTCTCGAGGGTCGGGTCCCTGCCAGCGGCAGCCAGGGCGTGTACCGCGCGTTGCTGCAGGAAATTGAACAGGATCACGGGCTGCGGGTGCGCGTGCTGGTCGATATCATCGCCGGCGCCAGCGCTGGCGGAATCAACGGCGTTTTCCTGGGCCAGGCGATCTCGACCGGCCAGTCGCTCGAACCGCTGACCGATTTGTGGCTCGACAGCGCCGATATCGAGGCGCTGATCGATCCGACGCAGGGGCCCAAACATGGCATGTCAAAAATCTGGGCGCTACCGATCGCCTGGATGGCGCAGCGCCGGTCCGGCGACCGGATCGATGCTCTCGTCGAAGCCGGTGCGCGTAACGAAGTGCGGACGAAACTCTCCAAATTTGTCCGTTCGCGCTGGTTCGAGCCGCCCTTTGGCGGCGAGCGCTTCAGCCACCTCGTGCTCGATGCGTTTGACGCAATGGCAGCGGCGCCCAAGGGACCACGTTTGTTGCCCAAGGATCAACCGCTCGACCTGTTCGTCACCGTCACCGATTTCGCCGGCCATCCCGAACGACTGGCGCTGAATTCGCCGGCAGAGGTGATCGAGACTGAGCATCGGCTGATCTTCTCGTTCACGGATCACGGCAACCCGACCGACAGTCTGGCGCATCCGGGTGAATTGACGTTTGCGGCGCGTGCCACATCGAGTTTTCCGGGGGCGTTTCCACCCTGCACCGTCGGCGAGATCGACAAGGTACTGTCAGCGCGGGATGTCGCCTGGCCCGAGCGCCAGGCCTTTTTGAAACGCAATCTGCCGCGCCATTTCGCCGCCAACAGCGCCGAGCAGGCCGTGCTGATTGACGGATCGGTGCTCGCCAACGCGCCTTTCCGCCCCGCCATCGAAGCATTGCGCGAACGCCCGGCACGACGACAGGTTGATCGGCGCTTTGTTTATATCGATCCTTATCCGGGCGGAAAGCTGGACTTCGGTGGTCGCAAGGGCGGCGTGCCGGGCTTTTTCCAGACGATCATCGGCGCGGTTTCCGAGCTTCCCCGCCAACAGCCGATCCGCGACAATCTGGAAGCGATCGCCGATCGGTCACATCGCATTGAACGCATGGCGGAAATCATTGCCGGTATCCGTCCGGAGGTCGACAAGCAGGTCGAAGGATTGTTCGGCTATACGCTTTTCCTCGATCGGCCAACCGTGGCGCGGTTGGGGGCGTGGCGACGTCGTGCCCAGATCGCCGCAGCGAGCAAAGCGGGTTATGGCTATGCAGCTTACGGCCATCTCAAGCTCGCCGGTGTTATCGAATATATCGCCCAATTGCTTCACAGTGTCGGTGGCGAACAGGGGAATGATCGGCTCGATCAGATCCGCCGCCACATCGCCGCGACGGTGAAGGCGCAGGGTATGAATGACATGGGCCCCACCTTCGCAGGCGGGACCAACGCAGCGACGATTGCATTCCTGCGTTCCTATGATCTCGGATTCCGCATTCGACGGCTACGGATGATGGCGCGGCGCCTGAGCGACGTCGAAAGCGGGTTCGACGAAGATCAGCTCGCTCCGCTTCGCGAGGCGGTCTATGCATCGCTTGCCGATTATCTCGAGTGCAAGCGCACCGAGACACATCTGGCGCTCCAGCGCGATGTCCGCGCCCTGCGCAGTGATGCAGCCCCTCTCCTCGCCCGCCTCGCCGACTCGCTCAACCTCAAGCCGCTTGATGACGAAACCGAGGTTCGGTTGTCGGCGGCGCTGGCGCAATCATCGCGCGAAGTCCGGCGGCCGATGCTGCTCGCCTATCTCGGCTTTCCCTATTTCGATGTTGCCACGCTCCCCTTGCTGCAGGGCGAAGGCATGGATGAGTTCGATGCGATCAAGGTCGATCGGATCGCGCCGGATGATGCCACCTCAATTCGGGCCGGGGGCGCAGAGGCAACGCTGAAAGGCATTCAGTTCAACAGCTTCGGTGCCTTTTTCAGCCGGGCTTATCGTGAAAATGATTATCTCTGGGGTCGCCTTCACGGGGCCGAACGTCTGATCGATATCGTCATCTCCACCCTGCCCCCATCGATGCGGATGAAGCCGGGGCGGGTTGCCACGATCAAGCGAGACGCGTTCCTTGCGATTCTCGACGAAGAGGAGCCCAAGCTGACTCAAATCGGTGCGCTGATCGCATCGTTACGCACCGAAATTGGCTAGGCTGGCAAAAGTGCCGCCTTGGTCCTAAACCCTATGCAGGTGGCATGGAGCATCCAATGCAGTTTCTGAAAACGCTCTTCTGGTTCCTGCTCGCAGTGATGGTCGCGGTCTTCTCGATCGGGAACTGGACGACGGTGCCGATCAGGCTCTGGGCGGGGCTGATTGCCGAGGTAAACCTGCCGCTATTGCTGGTCCTGACCTTTCTTGCCGGGTTGTTTCCGGTGCTGCTCTATCATCATGCGGTGAAGTGGCGGATGAGCCAGAAGCTGTCGGCCGCCGAGCGCGCCCTGGCTGATCTGCGTGCTGCGGCGGCAGCGACACCTTCCGCATCGACGCCAGCGCCCGATACGCCCGCCCTGCCCCCTGCCGCTATCCCGCCAGCCATGACGTGAGTGTAGCCCGATGAGGACCAAAATCTATGTCGCGCTCGACACGCCTGATCTCGATCGCGCGCGCGCTTTGGCAACAAAGGTCCGCCACCATGTTGGCGGGATCAAGCTGGGTCTCGAGTTTTTCGTCGCCAATGGTCGCGCAGGCGTACGGGAGATGGCAGAATTCGGCCTGCCGATCTTTCTCGATCTGAAGCTCCACGACATCCCGAACACCGTTGCCAAGGCCGTGCAGGCACTAGCCGGACTCGAACCCGCAATCCTGACGGTCCACGCCGCCGGTGGCCGGGCGATGCTCGAAGACGCCAAGGCCGCTGCCCCCACCGGCACCAAAGTCGTCGCCGTCACGACGCTGACGAGCCTGGACAACGAAGACCTGGTGTCGATCGGGGTTGGCGGGACGCCGCATGATCAGGTGATGCGGTTAACCGAGCTGGCAATGACGGCCGGCGTCGATGGCATCGTCTGTTCCGGCGCTGAAGTGGCTGCGGTGCACCGGTTGTGGCCGCGCGGGTTTCTGGTCGTGCCCGGCGTCCGCCCGGCAGATGACGTGGCCGGTGATCAAAAGCGGGTCGTCACGCCGCGTGCCGCGCTTGATGCTGGGGCATCGATCCTCGTCATCGGTCGACCGATCACGGCGGCGAGCGACCCCGATCTCGCAGCCCGCGCCATCGAAGCGACGCTTTGACGGGGCCGCTGTCGGCGGGATTAAGGCAAATGCAACCACCATTGCAGTAACAGGCCTATTCTTGTTCTGCCGCGATGAGTTGATCAATGTCGATGAGGCCAGCGCCGTTTCCGTCCCGCTTCGCACGGCTGAAGCAAGGTGTGGTTGGGCGATCCCCCACCCAGCTTGCGGCCGCTGGCTTCAAGACCATCGCCACCTTCATCAAAAACGCGACGCCAGCAGCGCGCGCAGCGGCTCGGGCGGATGCTGCATTCGATCGGCAATGGGGCACGGACACCAGCCGCCAGATCGGCATGAACGCACTCGATTTCCCAACCGAGCTGAAAAAAGGAAGCTTTCACTATCAGGCAAGCGGCGCACATATCCTGGATGAGGTGATCGGCATCGCCGGTATCGATCCTGCAGAGTACAGCTTCATTGATTATGGCTGCGGCAAGGGCCGCGTTGTTCTGCTCGCCGCGGCCAAGCCGTTCGCGCGGGCGATTGGTGTCGAATATTCGGGCTTGCTGACGGCGATCGCGCGCACCAACAGCATCATCTTTACCGAACGTGGCGGCGCCAAAGTGCCCCCCGAGTTCTGGCAGGGCAATGCAGCCGATTATGTGCCGCCTGCGGGGCCGCTGTTTTGCTATCTTTACAACTCGTTCGGCGCGGAAATTCTTACCGGGTGCCTCGAACGTCTCGAAGTCGCCAAGTCGCGTGATCGCGCCCGCCCCGTCCTGCTCGCCTACGTCAATCCACAATTCGGCGATCTGGTCGCTGCACGGCCGGCCTGGCGGGAAAGCGCCAGCGGCGGAGACATTCGCGTGTTCGAGTGCACGTCACCCTGACGACACTTAGGCGGGCCGCATCATTGACCAAAAACGTGGTCCGCCCTTGGGCACCGTCCACTCGTCAATCACGGCAAAACCCATCGCCTGATAAAAGCTGATATTCTTTTCCAGCGGCGTTTCGAGATAGGCAGGGAAACGGCCATCGACCGCCCGTTCCAGGCCAGCCCGCACCACCGCACCGCCAATGCCCTTGCCCTGATGGATGGGATCGCAACCGGCAATGTGCAGATACCAATAGTCGCCCGCGGGCATGTGTGCATCTATCGCATCGCCCACGGCCATACCGCGCCCGATGGCCGATCCGAAACACCCCAGCATCGGCACCAGATAGCGCAATGTCTCAAACAGGCTGGTGTGTACCTGGCCCGGCGCGCGCCAGAAAGTCGCTGCCTCGCCACGATCGGTTACGAGTCGCATGCCCTTGTCAGCATCCGAATCGAATAAAAGCGCAAAAAGCTTTGGAAGTCGCTTGGATCGCAGCACCGGATCAGGGAAAATCCAACCAATCGCCGGATCATCGAAAAACGCCCGCGACAGCATCGCGGCAATCATCCGGCGCTGATCGTTCCGGGCGAGGTGGACGGCCGGCAGCATCTACGCGGTTACCGACCGCCAATCGATCACGCTGCGTCGCCGGCCTTTTCCTTCTTGGTATAGACGCGAATCGGTTCCTTGCGGCCCTCGATGACGTCCTTATCGATCATCACCTCATCAACGCCGTCCATGCCGGGCAGATCGAACATCGTATCGAGCAAGATGCCTTCCAGAATCGAACGAAGTCCGCGCGCACCGGTCTTGCGATCAATCGCCTTTTTGGCGACCGTCACCAGCGCATCGTCGGTAAAATCGAGCTGGACCGATTCCATATCGAACAGCTTTTGATACTGCTTCACCAGCGCATTCTTGGGCTCGGTCAGGATCGTGACGAGCGCAGGCACGTCGAGATCTTCCAGTGTCGCAATCACCGGCAGGCGGCCGACAAATTCAGGGATCAGGCCGAATTTGAGGAGATCCTCGGGCTCGACCGACTTGAGTACCTCGCCCGTGCGCCGTTCTTCCGACGCAGCAACATAGGCACCGAAACCGATCGACTTGCCCTGCAGGCGATCGCCAATGATCTTTTCGAGGCCCGAAAAAGCGCCGCCGCAGATGAACAGAATGTTCGTCGTGTCGACCTGCAAGAACTCCTGCTGCGGATGCTTGCGCCCGCCCTGTGGCGGCACGCTCGCGGTGGTGCCTTCCATCAGCTTGAGCAGCGCCTGCTGCACGCCTTCGCCGCTTACATCGCGCGTGATCGACGGGTTTTCGGCCTTGCGGCTGATCTTGTCGATCTCGTCGATATAGACGATGCCACGCTGCGCGCGTTCGACGTTGTAGTCAGACGCCTGAAGCAGCTTCAGGATGATGTTCTCAACATCCTCACCGACATAACCCGCTTCGGTCAGCGTGGTCGCATCAGCCATGGTGAAGGGCACGTCGAGAATGCGCGCCAATGTCTGCGCCAGCAACGTCTTGCCGCAGCCGGTTGGGCCGACGAGCAGGATGTTCGACTTAGCCAGTTCGACATCGGCGCCCTTCTGGCCATGGTTCAGGCGCTTGTAATGGTTGTGCACCGCCACGGAGAGCACACGCTTGGCGCGCTTCTGGCCGATGACATAATCGTCGAGCACATCGCAGATCGCCTGGGGCGTCGGCACGCCGCCATCTTTCTTGCTGACCAATGCTGATTTGGTCTCTTCACGGATGATGTCGTTGCAGAGTTCCACGCATTCATCGCAGATGAACACCGTGGGGCCGGCGATCAGCTTGCGTACCTCATGCTGCGATTTACCGCAGAACGAGCAATAGAGCGTACTCTTCGAATCGCCGCCGCTGAGCTTCGTCATTCAATCCATCCTTCGCGCAATACGCGCGCGTTCGAGGGGCGATCATACTAGACCGCCCCGCTTCAATCGTACAATCACCAAAATCGCGTTACGATCTGGGCAGGTCAGGCGGCTACCGTCGATGCATCTTCGGTTGGCATTGGCCGCTTTTCAATCACTTCGTCGATCAGGCCGAAGGTCTTGGCCTCATCAGCGCTCAAAAACTTGTCGCGGTCCATGGCCAGTTCGATCGCGTCGAGCGGCTGACCGGTGTATTTCGCGTATAGCTGGTTCAGATTGTGCCGAATACGCAGGATCTCGCGCGCCTGAATCTCGATATCGGTCGCCATGCCCTGCGCACCGCCAGAAGGCTGGTGTATCATGATCCGCGCATTGGTGAGCGCCACGCGCATGCCGGGTTCGCCAGCCGAGAGCAGAAAGCTGCCCATCGATGCTGCCTGACCGATGCAGAACGTGCCGACACGGGGACGAATATATTGCATCGTATCATGAATCGCCATGCCCGCCGTGACGACACCGCCCGGCGAGTTGATGTACATATAAATGTCCTTCTTCGGATTTTCCGACTCGAGGAACAGCAGCTGGGCAGTGATGACCGACGCCATGTGATCCTCGACCTGGCCGGTCACGAAGATGATGCGTTCACGCAAAAGCCGCGAATAAATGTCGAAGCTGCGTTCGCCGCGATTTGATTGTTCAATGACGATGGGGACCAGGCCGCCAGTCTCGGGGTTGGTGAAGGTGCCGGTTTCGAATGGATTATGCATGGGGGTCTCGCTGGTCCTTGTGCGCGCTGAAATGCCTACATCGGCCTTGAGGAAAGCGAGTTCAAGCCCTCTTCCCCCATGGCAGCCCCGGCGCCGTGAACGACAGATAGGCCAACCGCCGCACTTCGCGCCGCCCACGGACC
>NZ_NCGB01000002.1:109091-138743 GCF_002278865.1 Sphingomonas sp. 28-62-11
CAGCGCGGCAAGGATCATCAGCCCCGTCACCAGCACCGCGGTCGGGAGCCGCGGCACGAGACCTGTTTCGAGATAAGTAGATACCAGCGGCACACTGAGAACCAACGCTGAGAGCGCGAGCACCGCACCGATCGCACCGAAAAACAGCATTGGCCGTTCAATCCGATACAACGTGGCGATGGTGCGCAAAATCCGGAAACCGTCACGATATGTACTGAGCTTCGACGTCGACCCTTCCGGCCGCGCATAATAGGGCGTCGCAATTTCGGCGACCGGCATTTTTAGCTCGAGCGCGTGGACGCTGATTTCGGTTTCGATCTCGAACCCGCCTGTCAGCACCGGAAAACTTTTCACAAATCGCCTGGAGAACACACGGTAACCCGATAAAATATCAGTGAAGCTCCGCCCGAACAGCTGGGTCAGCATCCCGGTCAACACCGCATTGCCCAGCTGATGCCCCGCCCGATAGGCCTCCTGCACCTGCGTGACGCGCGATCCCACGACCATGTCGAGCTGCTCGTCAACCATGCGGGCGACCATCGCGGGGGCAGACGGCGCATCATAGGTCGCGTCGCCATCAGCCATGACATATATATCGGCATCGATATCGGCGAACATGCGGCGAACGACATTGCCCTTGCCCTGCATCCGCTCGCTGCGCACCACCGCACCAGCCGCCCGCGCTACCTCGACGGTGCGGTCGCTGCTGTTGTTGTCATAGACATAGACCGTCGCGTTCGGCAGCGACGTGCGGAACCCCGCCACGGTCTGCGCAATCGCCGCTTCCTCGTTGTAACAGGGCAGCAGCACAGCGATCACGGGCACATCGCTCATCGCCTGTTCCAACGCCCTACCCGCCTCACGCAGCACTGATCCGGCCACCAACTCGTTCATCCCTGCCAACTCCCATCACGATCGATAGGTCATAGGCGGGAAAGACAAACAAGTCGTGATCAGGCATCCGCCTTCTTGGCAGCGGCCTTTTTGGCAGCAGGCTTCTTGGCGGGCTTGGCTTCGGCGGGCTCAGCGTCAGCATGCTCGACCGCAGGCTCAGCTGCCTTTTTTGCCTTTTTGGCGGCAGGTTTTGCAGCTTCCTCGACCGCAGGTTCAGCAGCGTCTTCCGTTGCAGCCGCCTTTTTGGGCGCCGCCTTCTTGGCCTTGGCGGCTGGCTTGGCGTCATGATCGTGATCGTGGCCGCAACCCGGGCCATGGACATGGCTGTCTTCGCTTTCGATCGCCGCTTCGATTTCCTCGCGCGTTACTTCGCGCTCGGTGATCGTTGCCTTCTCGAACAGCCAGTCGACAACCTTGTCCTCGTACAGCGGCGCGCGCAGCTGAGCGGCGGCCATCGGCTCCTGCCGCACATATTCGATGAAGCGCGTGCGCTCCTCCGGGCTATATTGCTGCGCCGCTTGTGCGATCAGCCGGTTCATTTCCTGCTGAGTCACTTCGACACCATTCTTCTGGCCAATTTCGGACAGCAACAGCCCTAGGCGAACCCGGCGCTCGGCAATGGCGAGGTAATCGCCGCGCTCAGCCTCCATTTCAGCAATTGCTTCGGCAGGATCGGCCTCATGGCTCGCCTCATGCTGCAGCTGCGCCCAGATCTGCTGGAATTCGGCTTCCACCATCGATGGCGGCACTTCGAAATCATGGCCGACGGCGAGCTGATCGAGCAGCTTGCGCTTCATGTGGGTGCGCGTCAGGCCGTTATGCTCCTGCTCGATCTGCCCTTTCAGCAGACCACGCAGCTGCTCCAGGCTCTCAAGCCCTAGCGAGGTCGCCAGTTCCTCGTCGATCGCGGCTTCCTTGGGGGTGCGAACGTCCTTGATCACCAGATCGAACGTCGCGGCAGCACCCTTCAGGTTTTCAGCCGCATAATCATCGGGGAAATTGACGTTAATCGTGAGCTCTGCGCCCTTCTTCACGCCGATCAGCTGATCTTCGAAGCCGGGGATCAGGCGACCGGTGCCGATCTCAACTGACATGTCCTCACCCGTGCCACCATCGAACGCCACGCCGTCAACCTTGCCGACGAAATCCATAACAACCAGATCGCCCGTCTTAGCCTTGTGCGTCTTCGGGGCGTCTTCGAATCGCTTCTGCTGATCGGCAAAGCGCTGGAGCTGCGCATCGACGGCAGCATCATCCACCGGCACCACGAGGCGCTCCAGCGTCAGCCCTTCGATCGCTGGGGTTGGCACTTCCGGCAGCACTTCAAGCGTTACCGTGATCTCGGCGTCCTTGCCGATTTCATAACCATCATCGAGCGCGACCGAAGGCTGCATCGCTGGTCGCAGTTTTTTCTCGCTGATCAGCTGCTGGATGCCGTCCTGAATTGAGGTGTTAAGGGCGTCCTGAGTCAGCGCCGGGCCGTGCATCTTGCGTACCAGGTTGGCGGGCACCTTGCCGGGCCGAAAACCGGGCATGCGAATTTGCGGAGCGACCTTCTTAATCTCCGCTTCGACGCGCGATTCGATATCCTTGGCGGTGATCTTGAGCGAATAAGCGCGCTTCAGGCCTTCGTTCAACGTCTCAACAGTCTGCATTTTGGCTCTTTTCGTCAGCTAATTCTTAGAAGGGCAGTCCCGGCTGCAAGGCAGCGGGACTGGTGCGGGCGAAGGGACTCGAACCCCCACATCTTGCGATGGCAGGACCTAAACCTGCTGCGTCTACCAGTTCCGCCACGCCCGCAAGGACAGCGCCAGTCGGCGATGGTCTATAGCAGCGATGCACGCCGGGGCAAGCGCGCGATCATCCAGCGATGATGCGCGCGTTCCAGCCTGTTACAGCGCCCCGTGGCACTGCTTGTATTTTTTGCCCGATCCGCAGGGGCACGGCGCGTTCCGGCTCACGCGTCCTTCCCACTGGGAGGGATCATCACCAAATTCATTGCCTTCAAGGCGCGGCATTGTCAGCGGCGCGATGCGCGTCGTGACTAGGCCAAGATTATTGCCACCGTCGATATCGTTGCTGTCGTCCAGCCCGGTAAACGGGTCGAAGTGCGATGTGATGAAATCGGGAAGATCAGGCAGCGACGTTTGCGGTTGCAGCTGGAACTGGGCGTGCGCGATCGTCTTGGTCACGTCCTCGCGAATCGTCCCGAGCATGCGTTCGAACAGCGCAAACGCCTCCTGCTTATACTCATTAATCGGCGTTTTCTGCGCATAGGCGCGCAAGTGCACGACCTGGCGCAACGCATCGAGCGTCGAGAGATGCTCCTTCCAGTGGTGATCGAGATTCTGGAGCAGGATCGACTTCTCGACCTGCGTCCAGGTTTCCGGATCGAGCGCCTCTGCCTTGGCGGTTACGTGCGCATCGGCGGCCTCGCGCACGCGTTCCTCGACAAGTTCAGGGTCGATCGCTTCCTCGGCAAGCCAAGCATCGAACGGCGGATCAATGCCCAGCATGTCCTGAACGCTCGCGCGCAACCCCTCGATATCCCATTGCTCGGGATAGCTGTTGGGCGGGCACGCCGTGCCGACCAGCGTGTTCACGGTTTCCGATCGCATGTCAGACACAACGTCGCCCACGGTATCGGCGTCCATGATGTCGCTGCGCTGTTCATAGATAACCTTGCGCTGATCGTTCATCACGTCATCATATTCAACGACCTGCTTGCGGGTGTCATAGTTTCGCGCCTCGACCTTGCGCTGCGCGGTCTCGATCGCCTTGCTGAGCCATTTCGATCCGATCGCCTCACCATCGGCGATGTTGGACCGCATCATCTTCGCAAACATCGTGTCTGGCCCGAAGATTCGCAGCAGATCGTCGTCGAGCGACAGATAGAAGCGGCTGAGGCCCGGGTCGCCCTGGCGGCCTGAACGTCCGCGCAACTGGTTATCGATGCGGCGGCTTTCATGCCGTTCGGTGCCGAGCACGAACAAGCCACCGGCCGCGAGCACCTCGGCCTTTTCGGCAGCGACTTCGGCTTTGATCCGCTCGATCGCCGCCTCGCGCTCCGGTCCTTCGGCGAGCCCGACCAGCTCGTCATTGATGCGGAACTCGATATTGCCGCCCAGCTGAATGTCAGTCCCGCGGCCCGCCATGTTGGTGGCGATCGTCACCACGCTCTTGCGGCCCGCCTGCGCCACGATGTGCGCCTCACGCTCATGCTGGCGCGCGTTCAGCACTTCGTGCACCACGCCTTCCTTTACCAGGAACTCGCTCAACAGCTCGGATTTCTCGATCGAGACCGTGCCGACCAGCACGGGTTGCCCGAGTTCGGCATGGTGCTTGATCTTCTTGGCGATCGCCTGAAACTTGTCCTGGGTGTTCTTGTAGAACTCGTCTTCTTCGTCGACCCGCTTCACGGGCACATTGGTGGGAATGGTGACGACGTTCATCTTGTAGATGTCAAAAAATTCGGCTGCCTCGGTCGCGGCAGTCCCGGTCATGCCCGAGAGCGTTGGATACATCCGGAAATAATTCTGGAACGTGATCGACGCCATCGTCTGGTTCTCGGGCTCGATCGCAACACCTTCCTTGGCTTCCACCGCTTGGTGCAGGCCATCGGACCAGCGTCGTCCGTCCATCATGCGGCCGGTGAATTCATCAATGATGATCACCTTGTCGTCCTTGACGATGTAATCGGTGTCGCGCTTGAACATCTTGTTTGCGCGCAGCGACTGGTTGACGTGGTGCACCACCTGGGTGTTCTCGAAATCATACAGGTTGCTGCCTTCGAGCAGCCCGGCTTCCTCCAGCATCCGCTCGGTGAGCTCGGTGCCCGCTTCGGTCAGGATGATCGACTTCTGCTTTTCGTCGAGCTCATAAGTCGATGCATCAAGCTGCTTCACGATCGCATCGACGCGCAGATACAGATCGGTCTTATCGTCTGTGGGCCCAGAGATGATCAGCGGGGTGCGGGCTTCGTCGATCAGGATCGAATCGACCTCGTCGACGATCGCAAAGTTGAACTTGCGCTGCACCATCGATTCGCGGTCGTACTTCATGTTGTCGCGCAGATAATCAAAGCCGAGTTCGTTGTTGGTCGCATAGGTGATGTCGGCGTTATAGGCATCACGGCGTTGCTGATCGGTCAGGTTCGGTACGATGACGCCGGTCGTCATCCCCAGATAGCGATAAACATTGCTCATCCATTCGGCATCACGCGCCGCGAGATAATCGTTCACTGTCACAACGTGCACGCCGGTGCCTGGCAGTGCGTTTAGATAGCTGGCGAGCGTCGCGACCAGCGTCTTGCCCTCGCCCGTGCGCATTTCGGCAATCTCGCCGCGGTGGAGCACAATACCGCCAATCATCTGCACGTCGTAATGACGCTGGCCCAGCGTCCGCTTGGCAGCTTCGCGCACCGTTGCAAACGCTTCAGGCAGCAGATCATCGAGCGTCGCACCATTGGCCAGCCGCTCGCGGAACACGGCGGTCTGCGCAGAAAGTGTCGCGTCATCCATCGCTGCGATCTGCGGTTCGAACGCATTGATCTTGTTCACGATTGCGCCGAGCGATTTGACGTAGCGATCGTTCGACGATCCGAAAATGGTTTTGGCGAGGCCACCGAGCATGATGCTATCCTATGTTCTGGGAATGGCATGACCGACCGAACGGGGTCGCCACGCGAAAAAGGTTTGCGAAAAAAGTCGACCGCGTTTGGCGTCGACGGGGCCGCGCGCTATTCGCGTCGGCGACCCATATAGATTGGGGCGAAGGCCAGCGGACGGGTGACAGCGATCACTGGCGCTGCGGCAACACCGAGACGTGCGGGCAAAGTCGGTGCTGCGTGATGCACCGGGCGATGCCGTGCGGTCGAGGAACCGACGGCAAGCAGGCGCGTACTCGACACCGTCTGATGCAACCGCACTTCCGGTGCCCGGCCGTTCGCCACCGCGCCGGTAAGGGCGCTCAGCAACGCGGAGAGGATAAGCAGCAGTTCCAATCGGGTCTTCCGTATCAGGCCAAGCAATCACATGGGCGCGGTCGCACATAAGCAGTCGGATGCGTAACGTCCATCGCTGATGAAAGTCGCATCACCGCAAAGCGATGCGCTTTTTCGCTATTCCTTGGCGTCCTCAACATCGCTCAATCGCCAACGCATCGCTGATTTCCAGGTCCCTTTCACCGGGTTGCCGTTGCTATCGAGCGCCGGTTTGAACTGCCCGTTCGCGATCAGCTGGCTGCAGGTGGTGGAATCGAGCAGATCAGAACCACTCGATTCGATGATGTTGCAGCCGGTAATCCGCCCAGCCGCATCGATATCCAGCGAGAATTGCGTACGCCCCTCCTGCGATGCGATCCGCGCTTCGGGGGGATAGGAATCAAGGGGAAACCAGTCACCCGGATTGCCGATTGGCGTCACCCCGGTGGCGACAGGATCGGCAGGGGCTGAGGCGGAAGGTGCCTTCGCAGCAACTTTTGCCTGGGCAGCAAGAGGCCGTTGCCCGGCTTGCGCAGGAAGGGCGAGTGGAGCCCATAAAATCAACGTGCCAAGTATTGCTCGCCGAACGATTGTTACCTTGCCATCGGTTGTACGCACTTTAACACCCCCTGCATTCCCCCTCCTTCTAGGCTCAGAGTCGATCCATGTCATCCCGCTCGCCGCTCGCCCCAGATCGCTTTCCGGATTTGCCCCCGATTGCCGGGGTCACCGTCCAGGTTGCGCGAGCAGGATATAAGGCGTGGGACAGATATGATCTAACCCTGGTTACGCTCGATCCGACGACCGTTGTTGCAGGCGTCACAACAACCAGCAAATGCCCATCGCCCGAAGTTGAATGGTGTAGGGCCGCGCTCACGCTTGGGTCGGCGCGCGCTTTGGTGGTGAATGCGGGCAACGCCAACGCCTTTACCGGCAATCGTGGCAGGGCTGCTGTCGAAGCGATTACCGCACGGATCGCCAGCGCACTCGATTGCCAGCCGTCGGACGTGTTCGTCGCTTCAACGGGCGTGATTGGCGTACCGCTGCCAATCGACAAGGCCGAAGCCGGGATCGATGCCGCACTGCAGGCAACCCCTTGCAGCTGGGAGGATGCCGCCAACACGATCGGCACGACCGACACCTTCGCCAAGGGTGCCGTGACATCCGGCGTGGTCGATGGCCGAACGGTGACGCTCGTGGGGATCATCAAGGGTTCGGGCATGATCGCACCAGACATGGCGACGATGCTCGGTTTCATCTTTACCGATGCCTTGGTCGATCCAGCATTCCTGCAAACCGCCCTCCGCGATGCCAACCGAACCAGCTTTTCGTGCATCACCGTCGACAGCGACACATCGACCAGCGACACCGTTCTCGCCTTTGCGACCGGTAAGGCCGGCAACGCGCCTCTAGTCGATGCCGAATCCCCGGGTGCCGACGCTTTTCGGGCCGCCCTAAGCGATCTCTGCCTGCAGCTTGCCCATCTCGTCGTGCGCGACGGAGAGGGCGCATCGAAGTTCATCCGCATCGACATTACCGGTGCGGAAAGTGACAGAAGCGCCCACCGAATCGGTATGTCGATCGCCAATTCCCCGCTCGTCAAAACCGCGATTGCCGGGGAAGACGCCAATTGGGGCCGTGTCGTCATGGCGGTCGGCAAGGCAGGCGAACCCGCCGACCGCGATCGGCTCTCGATCCGCTTCGGCACCACGCAAGTCGCCCATGATGGTCTGGCGGTTGAGGGGTATGATGAAGCCCCCGTCGCCGCGCATCTGAAGGGGCAGGAAATCGATATCGGCGTCGACATCGGCCTGGGCGATGGCCGCGCGACGGTTTGGACGTGCGACCTGACGCATGGCTATATTTCGATCAACGCCGATTACCGGAGCTGAGATGCCGCCATCGCTGGTGCCCGAACTGTACGTCAGCGATTTCGACCATAGCCTCGAATTCTACACGACGGTCCTTGGTTTCCGGATCGGCTATGCGCGGCACACCGAGAAATTCGCCTATCTTGAGCGCGAGAATGCAGCGTTGATGATCGAGCAGCCCATTGGTCGAATTTGGCTCGCCGGGCCGCTCGAAAAGCCATTTGGCCGCGGTATCAACCTCCAGATTACGGTCACGTCGGTCGATTCCGTCCATACCGCAACCATGGCTGCCGGTGTGGTGCCCGTGCAATCGCTTGAGCAACGCGATTATCGTCGCGCAACCGATATCGTCACGGTTCGCCAGTTTGTGATCGCAGATCCCGACGGCTATCTGTTGCGCTTCGCCGAAACGATCCGCGTCCGACCGATCGAGCGCCACGCCAACGCATCAGGGGAAATTGCATGACCGATATCATTTTGCACCACTATCCACGCTCACCCTATGCGGAGCTCGTTCGCCGCGCGCTGGGGATCAAGGGTGCACGATGGCACTCGGTCATCATCCCGAACATGGCCCCCAAGCCCGAGCTGACCCCGCTGACCGGTGGCTATCGCAAAACGCCTGTGGTGCAGATTGGTGCAGACATTTACTGCGACACCGCCATCGCGATCGAGGCGATCGAGGCGTTTCAACCTGAACCGACGCTGTTCCCGGCACCACTTGGGCGGTTGGGGGCATTGGTGGCGATGCAGGCAGGCGGCGCGACGTTCAGCCATGCCGTCGGCTCCGCGATGGCGGTGGTGGCAGACCAGATCGACGATGCGTTTTTCGAAGACCGTAAGGCCCTATTCGGCATGGACCGCGAGCGGATGAAGAAAGCCGCCCCGCATCAGACCGCGCAGTTCATTGGCTGGCTTGCGCGACTTGACGATGCGCTAGCGGATGGTCGCGCATTTCTGGGCGGCGATGCGCCCGGCTATGCCGATTGCGCGATGGGCATGAATGTTTGGTTTCAGGCCGGGTTCGGGTTGAAGGACGCGCGGCTCGCCCCCTTCCCCCATGTTGCCGCCTGGATCGCGCGGTGCGACGCCATCGGTCACGGCGAGCGGATCGATATGACCGCGCAAGCCGCACTCGACATCGCCCTCGCGGCAACGCCCGCCACCACCGCACAGATCGACGATGGCTGCGGCTTCACCGAGGGTCAGCACGTCGCCATCCGCACCGAAGATCCTGGTGCCAACACCGTCACCGGCACGCTGCTCCGCTGCACTGCCCGCGACATCGTGCTGCTGCGCGACGATCCGCGGGTCGGCGCAGTAGCGGTGCACTTCCCGCGGATCGGGCAGATTTTGCGCGCAGCTTGAGTCCCAATCCCTAAGTTCCTGCCACATGCCACAGCCGTTCGGGCTGAGCGCAGTCGAAGCCCAAGCGTTGCTCTTGCCCTTCGACTTCGCTCAGGGCGAACGGCGGCTTGATCGAGCCGAAGTTTAGAGTTTGATGACGTTACCTTGGCCCGCTCGTTTCGAGCGATGTCGAGCAACAGGCCAAAAGCGCTACGCAGGATGTCTCGACTTCGCTCGACACGAACGGAATGGGTTTTGATTCAACTAAATGTAATCCCGCTATAGGTAGCGCCCGTCAAGCGAGCGCGCCTTCAAGCCAGGCCTTCAGCTTGCTTTTGGGGGCCGCACCGCTGAAGCGCGCGATTTCCTCACCGCCCTTGAACAGCACGAGGTTGGGGATCGCGCGCACGCCGAAGCGGGCGGCCATTTCTTCGGCATCGTCCAGATTGGCCTTGGCGATCGTCACCTGCCCGGCCAGTTCATCGGACAGTTCCTCGAGACTCGGTGCGATCACCTTGCACGGGCCGCACCAATCCGCCCAAAAATCCACCAGCACGGGCTGATCGGCCTTCAGCACATCGCTGTCGAAGGTTGCATCACTTACTTTGGTCGTCGCCATGTCATTTTCTCCTGATGGTCATCAGATAGGCCGGGTGCGGTTCTGTCTCAAGCCAGCTGTCCCAAGCTTTCATACGTGGCATCAAAGGGCGGCTTGTGCGCACCCAGCAGATCGGGCGGCAACACGAACAGCACCGGGCTGGCGGTGTAGAGCAAGGCAGCCTCAATCATCCGCCCGGGAAAGATCACCGCAAGCGCTTCGGCATAGGCGGCCATTTGGCGCAAATGATAGGGCGGAATATCGGCTAGACCGGCGGGCGCGCGGCGCCCGGTCTTGAAATCGATCACCCGAACCTTGGTGTCGCTCACCAGCAGCCGGTCGACCGTACCTGACACCACAAAGCCGCCTGCAACGACGGCGGCGATCGGCGCTTCGGCAAGGGCATCCGTCCCGAAAAGCTCGGTGAATTGCGGGTCGCTCAGCACGGCGCAGGCGCTCTTGACGATCTCGCGACGCGAAACGTCGTCCGCAACACCACCGGCAGCCTGCAACCAGCGATCCGCCGCCACCCGTCGATCATCCGGCGCAACGGCCGGCAAACGTTCGAGCAGCGCGTGGATCAGCCTCCCCCGTTCCGCCGCTGCGCGCATCACCGCATCGGGCGGCGGATCAGCGACCCCGTCCAATCCCAGCGACGACGGCGCGAGCGGACGCGGCGGGCGCGCTTCGACTGGTGCGGGTGCGGCTGCCCAGGCGGGCAGCACGACGGCATCGGCAAGCGCCTCGGCATCCCCCTTGCGTCGGTCAATGGGGCGTGCTGGGGCAGTGCCGGTAAAGTGACGCTCGCCCTCGACCGCCTCGACCCCCAATACCGTCAGCGCCCGGTCGGCGGCGGCATACCAGCTCGCCACTGGCGGCACGCCTTTGGCACGCGGGCCGAGCGCACCCGCGATCACCAGCCGCTCCTCGGCGCGCGTCGCTGCAACGTAAAACAGCCGCCAATGCTCCTCCAGTTCGCGCGCCTGCACGTTTGCCACCAGATCGAGGAGTGGACCGCCGCGTTCGGCAGCTTTGGGCCTGAAGATCGGGAACGCCTCCGGATGGTCCTCCGGCGCCCAGCGCAGGATCGATCGTGGCGTCTGGCTGGGATCGACGGTCGCGTCGGCAAGGATCACCAGCGGGGCTTGCAGTCCCTTGGCACCATGCGCAGTCATCACGCGCACCGCATCGAGCGGCGCGGAAGGGTCGCGCACGATTTCCACATCGCCGCGATCGAACCAGTCGAGAAAGCCCTGCAGCGACGGTGTGCCGAGCGTTTCGAATTCGAGCGCTGCGCTGAGCAACTCCTCGATCGGGTCGCGCGCCTCCTGCCCCAGTCGGTTGATCAGCTTGCGGCGACCATCGAGCGGGCCGGACAGCAACTCCTCCAGCAACTGGTACGGGGTGGCAATATCCGCGCGGGCGAGCAGATCGTAGAGCGGCTGCAACCGTTCATCCGCCTGCTGCGCGCGCAACTGCCGCCACAAGCTGCCCGGTAAGCGGGGTGCTGCAGCAGCGAGCAAATCTTCCTGCGTCCACCCGAGCAGAGGCGAGACAAGCAGGCTCGCCAGCGACAGATCATCATCGGGCTGCAGCGCAAATCGGATCGCCGCGAGCAGATCCTGCACCGCCAGCGGTGCGTTCAGCCGCAGCCGGTCGACGCCAGCCACTGGCACGCCCTCGGCATACAGCCGCGCGACGATCAGCGAGGCAAGCTCACCACGCCGCTTGACCAGGATCATCACGTCTTCAGGCCGCAACGCCCGACCCTTGGCCTCCAGCATCAGCGGATCGGCGGGGTCGAGCCATGCCTTCAATTGCCGCGCAATCTGCTTGGCGAGCGCACGGGTGGCATCGTCGATCCACTCCTCCTCATCCGCCTCGTTCGCCCCGGCAATTGTCGGGGGCCACAGCGTGACATGGCCAGGTCCTGCGACTTCGCTGGCATGGGCTTCGAGCGCGCCGATTTGCCCCAGCCCGGGTGCGTCGATCGCGCCGATCGCGGCATCGACAAATTCGAGAATCGGCTTGGTCGAGCGGAAACTATGCGTCAGCGACAGTTGATTGAACGCCGTCGCTTCGGCTGACAGATTGTCCAGCAGCACCTCGGCTTTTTCGCGAAACAGCTTTTCGGCCCAGGCGAAATAGAGCGGGTCAGTCCCCTGAAACCCGAAAATCGCCTGTTTGTAATCACCGACCACGAACAAGGTGCGGGTCCGATCGCCATGGGCGCCCAACCCGGCGAAAAATTCGCCCGCCATTGCCTCAACGATCTTCCACTGGCGCAAATTGGTGTCCTGCGCCTCGTCCACCAGAATATGTTCGGTGGTCTGGTCGAGCTTGTAGCGGACCCAGTCGCCCATGCCGGGCTGGCCAAGCAGATCGACGACATGGCGGATCAGATCATCAAAATCGACCGCGCCGATCCGGCGCTTGGCGCGCGCATAGGCATCGGCATAGACCCGTCCCGCACCCAGCGCCGCCGCCAGCAAATCGCCATAGGCTGCCCGCTGGACGAGCCCCAGCAACAGGGTGCAGCGTTCGCCGATGGCGATGGCCAGTTCGGCATAATCGAAATCAGCTTCCAGCAGTTTCTTTTGATAAGCGCGCGGTTCGCCTTCCTTGGTGAACACCACACCGCGCAAATCGGCGAGCATTGTCGCTCGTTGGGCGGGTGTCGCCTCCACCCAGCATTCGGCGATATCGGCCTGATTGTTGCCGGTTTTGGTACCCCAGGCACGGTTGGCAGCGGCGATACGGCGCACCGTATCGACGTCGAATTCTTCGTCTACGCACAAATCGGCGATCACCTCGCCAATATCGCCGGTCGGCAAGTCGAGCGCGCGGCGGATGAACGGTGCGATCCCGCTGGGCAGTGCAGCCATCGCGGCCGGCGACCGGGCGCAAGCATGGAGAAATTCCTCTGCACCCCCCTCCCCCAGCCGCAAGCTGAGCGCACCAATCGCCTCGATGATCCCCGCCTGGCCCTGCGTTTCGGCATCGACCAGCACCCCCGCCAACGTCTCGCGCAGTAGCACTGCTTCCTCGCGTGCCTCGATCGGGCGAAAGCCGGGGGACAGTCCCGCCTCGACCGGAAAGCTCGCCAACAGCCCCTGGCAAAAGCCGTGGATCGTCTGGATGCGGATGCCGCCGCCGGGCGCATCGAGCAGCTTGGCGAACAGCGTGCGTGCGCGGGCGACGACCAACGGGTCGTTATGCGCTTCACCCAGCGCGAACAGATCTTTCTTCAGCGCCGGTTCGGGCATCCGCACCCAGGCCGCGAGCCGCGCGCTGATCCGCCCGGCCATTTCCGCCGCCCCCGCTTTGGTGAAGGTGAGGCACAGGATCGCCGCCGGATCGGTGCCGCGCAGCAACAATCGGAACACCCGCGCTGCGAGCACCTGTGTCTTGCCGGTGCCCGCTGATGCCGACAGCCAGACATGCGCGTCGGGCGCACTCGCCAGCGCCTGATTGCCGATCAGATGAGGCAGATTGGCCGGACTATCGCGCATCGCGGCCATACCATTCGTCGCGACGCATCAGCTGATCATAATCGGCATAGGGCGCATATTCGGGGACGAGTTTGGCGGTGAAGGGTTCGTCCCCGGTCAACCAAGTGGCAACGGCCTCGATGAAATTATGTGCAGCGATTTTGGTGAAATCGGCAGTGACGATCCGGTCCCGTTTGCCCTCCGGGTCGACAGGCGTGCTCACCTTGCCGAACCCGTTGCCGCTGCGCGCCATGGACCAATATTCGAACTCACCCGCCGTCCCGGTGATCTTGTCGAACCCGCCCCGCTCGGCAATCAGCCCCAGCAGACCGAGTTGCAGGCTGTACCCGGCGCGTACGGCGGCTGCCGAGGGCGCCTTGCCCGTCTTGTAATCGACAATCCCCAGACCGCCCTCTGCCAGTCGGTCGATCCGATCGGCGGTGCCGCGCAACTCGACCCCGGCGATCATGATCTTGCCGGTTTCCTCGGCGATCAGCACCTGCCGTCCTGATTCCGCCTGTTTGTCCATCTCCGCGACGATCCAGTCGATCGCCTCGATCAACCGGGGCTGCCACAGCGCGCGCATCATCGGGTGGGTGCGGGCATCACGCAGCATCGCCATTGCCCGCGCATGTAACTTGTCTGGCGCGCAGCGATCTTCCTTCGCCCAGGCCTCGAGGATCGAATGTACCGCCGTACCCCGCCACGCCGCGCTCGGATCGGCATCGACCGGGTCGAGCGTTTCCAGCCCCAGCACCCGGCGCGCATAAAAGGCATAAGGATCAGCCTTCAGCCGATCGACCTCAGTCACAGAAATTCGCTTCGGGCGCAGATCGGCAGGCACCGCGGGCGCTGGCCGATCGGCGGGATCATGCGTTGCTGGCGTATCGAGTGCGGTCGCCCAGCCCTCCAGGTCACGCGCACGCGGCAACCCGCCTGACATCGCCTCGAGCCGCAGCCAGAAGCGCGACGGGATTGCCGGCGATTTGGCATCGCGCCGCGACCGGGTGATCAACACGTCGGGCGCACCCAGCGCCGCCGCCAGATCATGCGCGGACAGCCCGATCCGGCGATCGAGCCCCGGCAGCCCCAATTCAGTGCGGATGCGCGGTGCGAGCCACGGGTCCGGCGCAGGCTGGCCCGGCCAGACGCCCTCGTTCAGCCCCCCTAGGATCATCAGATCCGCGGTCTGCAACCGTGCTTCGATCAGCCCGTAAATCGCCAATCGGGGATGCCCGCCCTGTGGTGGACGCACCGCGACATCATCCATCAGCGTGCGCAGCAACGGGGCAAGGCTTTGCGGATCGACCAGCGCAGGGCCTGCCCCCGCCTGCTCCTCTATATCGGCCAGCAGTTGCGCTGCCGCACGCCCGGCGACCCCGCTCCACATCGCATCGCCGCACAGTGCCTGCGCCGTTTCGCGGAGCATCGCCATCAGCCGGTCGAGCGGTTGCGCCCCCTTGCCGAACACCTCTGCGATCGGCGCGAGCAACGCTGCGGCTTCGGGCCACCAGGCTGCCGCCGCCCGGCGAATATGCGCTGTCCGCTTGTCGCCGTCGTGCAGATGCGCGGTGATCCCGTCGAGCCCGGTCACCGGGCGCGGGCCGCGAAGCGCCAGATCGAGCGCGCGCACGCCTTCCAGCCATGCCAGCCGCGCCTCGCCGAAACGGACCAACGGATGTTTCAACAGCGCCAACAACGCCAGCGGTGCGAAATCCTGTGCTGCGGCCTCGGCCAGCACGGTCAACAACGTGCCCGACGGCAGGATCGACAGCGGCCGCCCGGCGCTGTCGTCGATGGCGATGCCCCAACGCGCGCAATGCGCCGCCACCCGGCGCGCGAGCGCCCGATCGGGCGTCACCAGCGCGGCGGTCTTGCCCGGCGTTTCGAGCGCCTCCCGCAGCGCCAGCGCTATCGCCTGCGCCTCGGCCGCCGGAGTCACCAGTTCCGAAACACGAACACCACTCAGCCGACGCGCTTCGGCGGGCAGGCTGGTCCATTTGCCGGTGAATTCGGCTGGCGCCAGCGCATTGGCAACGGCGCGCCCGCGCACCGCGCCGGCATCATGCCCGCCGCCCTCACGCCACGTCAGCACTTCGGTGCGGTTCACCCCCATCCGATCGAGCAGCAGCTTCAACTGAAACTGCGGATGCGCCTCGATCGAGCGCCGACGCTGCCCTGTGGCGGGATCACGGGCGTGCGGCCCCAGCGCCTGCCATTCGGCTTCGTCCATCTCGGTTGCGAGGCCAGGAAATACGACCATCCCCTGCGGCAAGTCACTCACCACCCGCAACAGCCGGGCAATCGCCGGGGCGGCGGTGGTGATGCCTGCCGCGCAGACAAAGCCCGGCGGTGGTGATGCATGCCACCGCTTCCCGAGTCGCTCGAGAAGTTGCGCGCGGCGATCCGCCAGATCGATCGCCCCGATCCGGGCAAGTTCCTGCGGCCAGCGATCGAGCACCACCTCAAAACTCGCCAATGCCCGCTGCCAATGGTTTGAAAGCTCGCTTGCTATCTCAAGATTGCGCAGCGCCCGTGGCGACGCCTCCTCGACCAGCATCTGATCGAGCGTCCGGGCAAGCTCCCCCGCCAGCCGAACCGCCTCAGCCGCATCGATTGGTGCTCCTGCTCGTGCGCGCTCCTCGCTCACCAGCCGCGCCAATATCAGCTGCCGGGTGAGCGGCGCGATGGCAGGCGGTACGGGTGCGTCGTCATCCGCCGGATCGATCGCCGCACCCGCCGCCTCGCTTGCCTCGGCATCGCCAATCGCGACGAGCCGGGGCAGCAGCAACCCGCCGCCGCTGGCGCGCACGAACGCGTCGGTAATCGTCCGCTTGGCGCGATTATTGGGAAGCAGCACGATGCCGCGCGCCAGCAGCATCGGATCGCGCCCGAACCGCCGGATCAGCCCTGCCGCCAGCGCATCGGCAAAGGCGCGGTGCGCGGGTATCGTGAACAGCTGGGGCCCGGCGCGATCGGCCATCAGCGCCGCGCTGCCCGATCAGCCATCGGCCAGGATTGCCTCTGCCTTGGCAATCGCGCCCGGCGTGCCGACATCGAACCACAGGCCCTGATGCGTAATGCCATGGGCGCGCCCGGCGGCAATCGCGCGATCCCAGAAGATATTGGTCGAAAACGGCCCCTCCGGCCAATCGGCAATCAGCCGGGGCGACAGCATCTGCACCCCGGTCCACACAAACGGTGCGAGCCTGCCGGGGCGTCGCCGCCCGGTAATCCGGCCATTGGCATCGAGATGAAAATCGCCCCGCCCGGCATGGCAATGCGCCCGCGCGAGCGGCACCATCAGCAGCAGCGCATCCATCCGCGCATCATCCCATTGCGCCGCGAGCGCGCGGATCGAATCGATGGGCCCGTCGACCCACAGATTATCGCTATTGACCGTCACGAACGGGGCATCGCCGATTAACCCGCGTGCCTGCACCAAGCCCCCGCCCGTTTCCATCAGCTGCGCGCGCTCATCGGAAAACACGATCTCCAGTCCCTGATCGCGGCGGCCGAGGTGAGCTTCAACCGAATCGGCGAGGTAATGCACATTCACCACCGCGCGCCGGATCCCCGCCCCGCGCAGCCGATCAAGCGCATGATCGAGCAGCGGCTTGCCCGCCACTTCAACCAACGGCTTGGGGCGCGTCGCGGTGAGCGGGCGCATCCGTTTGCCGAGCCCGGCCGCCATCACCATCGCGGTTTCAGGCACGACGCCGCCGGGATCGGGGCGGATCGCCAGCGTGCGCACTGCGCTCATCGGCCGGCAATCGCCATTGGATCGCCACGATGCGACGGTGGCACCTGCGCGGCGAACCAGTCGGCGACAGGCGCAAGCGCCGGATGCGCCAGATCCTGCTCCAGATAGCGCCACACCCGCGGGCACAGCGTGGGATAGCGGGGTTTGCCGTCGCGCTGCCACAGCCGCGTGAAGATACCGATGATCTTGGCGTTCCGCTGGGCACCAAGGACGTGATAAGCGGCATCGAACGCCGCATCCGCGCCGGTCGTACAGGTATAATGCGCCAGCATCGCCCGCTCGATCTCCGGCTCCACATCGCGACGTGCATCCTGCAGCAGCGACACCAGATCATAGGCCGGGTGCCCCGCCAGCGCATCCTGGAAGTCGAGTAACCCCAGCCCGCCACCCTCTATCAACATCAGATTTTCGGCATGATAGTCTCGCAGCACCGTCACCGGCACATCGGCGAGTGCGACATCGAACACCGCGTCCCAAGCCGCGCTATAGCCCGCCTGATCGGCATCGATTCCCACGGCCGGGCAATACCATTCGGTCAGCAGATTGGCCTCGCGGTGGAGGACCGCTCGGTCATAGGGCGGAAGCACGGCCTGGGGCTGCTGGTGCAGACCGATCAGAATATCGACCGCTGATCGATAGAGCGGCAGCGCGCGGACTGGATCGGCATCGATCGCCTCGCGCATCCGATCATCCCCGAAATCCTCGATCAGCACGAGGCCTTCGTCGAGGTCGAGCGCATGGATCGCTGGTGCCGCGAACCCGCGTTCGTGCAGCCAGCGCGCGATGTCGACGAAGGGACGCGGGTCTTCATGCGGCGGCGGCGCATCCATCAGCACCGCACTGCGTCCCGCATCGACCACCCGGAAATAGCGCCGGAACGATGCGTCCCCGGCCAGCGGCACGATATCCGCCGCTCCCCAGCCATGCGTTGCCAGAAAGCCGCGGGCGGCGGGCGGGGGTGTCATATCCGGGACCATCGCGCTTTCCATGACAAGGGCACCTGCGCTGTCAAGCGGCGCGCGCCGTCTTCGGTGAATTCGAGCGTGATTGCCAGCGCGTGCGGCCAGTAACCGGGTGGTGCCCGTTCCGGCCATTCGACGATCAACAGCGAGTCCGACGCGCCCTCATCCAGCCCCAGCTCGTCAATCTCTGCCGGGTCATCGATTCGGTATAGGTCGACATGCAGCACGGGCAACCGGGTTTCCGGCGGGGCATAGGGCTGGACGATCGCAAAGCTCGGCGAAGGTGCCTCGCCCGGCAGCCCCAGCGCCGCCAGCAGCCCGCGCGCGATGCTCGTCTTGCCTGCACCAAGTGTACCGGCCAGCGTGATGACATCGCCCGGTCCGACCAGTACCGCCAGCGCCGCGCCAAAGCGGTGGCTGGAATCGGCATCGATGAGGAGGATCGGCTTGGGTTGGTCGCTCATGCCGCGGCGCGGCCCTGGCGCGGCAACTCAACGGTAATCAGCGTCCCCTGCCCGCGTTCCGATAAGAGCGCGATCGTGCCGCCATGGGCTTCAACGAATTGCTTAGCGAGCGGCAAGCCGAGCCCCAGCGCCCGTTCGCCGCTGCGGGTGAGCCCCGGTTCGGCAAAGCGATCAAAGGCGCGCGCAATCGCCTTTTCGCTCATGCCCCGGCCATTATCGGAAACGACAATCCGCGCGGACGTCGCCGTGCCATCGGCATGCAACAGCACGCGCCCGCCCTCGGGTGTGCCCGAAATCGCGTGCCGTAAGAGATTTTCGATCACCTGCGCCAGCCGCCGCTCATCCCCCGCTACCATGCCTGCCGAGGGTGCGATCTCTACCGCGAAATCGAGCTTTCGTGCCTCAACCAGCCCTGCCAGCTTGGCCGCCACGCCGCGCGCCAGAAGATCGAGATGGACCTCGCCTTGCTCGACCGGCGCCGTCCCGGCGTCATTCTGAGTGAGATCGAGCACATCATCGACCAGCCCGCCAAGCCGTTCAACGGATTCCATAATCGCCGTCACATAGTCGAGCGCGGTATCGGGCAACGCGCCCGCATAGCCGCCCTTCAGCATCTCCGCGAAACCGCTGATCGAGGTGAGCGGGGTCCGAAGTTCGTAGCTCATATTGGCAACGAAGTTCGTCTTCACCCGGTCTGCTGCTTCCAGCGCTTCATTGCGATCGCGCAGCGCCAGTTCGATCTTGTGGCTGTCGGTGATGTCGAGCATCGTGAACAGCGCGTTGCCATCGGGCAGCGGGACGGCGGCGAACTCGAAATGACGGCCATCGGCAAAGGCAAGGTTCCCGCCGCGCTGCAATCGCTCGACGGTGGCGGAACGGACCAGCTCGCTGATCAACACGGCCTTGCCCGCGCTGGCCAGCTTGGGGGCCGCGGCCTTGGCGAGCGCATCGACGCGCGGATGGCTCGCAAGAAACTCCTCCTCCAGCCCCAATGTCAGCCGGAAGCGGTTATTCCAGAGCTGCAATCGCCCATCGGCAGCAAACACGCCGAGCGCCTCGAACAGATTGTCGAAGGTCGCGGTGCGAACCCGCAGCAATGTATCGCGCGCGCTGGCGAGCTGGATTTGTTCAGTGCGATCCTCGAAAATCAGCAGCAGGCCACCATCCGGCAAAGGCTGCGCGACCACACGTAGATGAACGCCGCCAGGCAGCAGCCAGTTTTCCTCGATCTGGCTGTCGGCCGCCGCGAACCACTCGCGGCGCTCGGCCTTCCAGCCCGGGAAATCGCGCACTTCGGGCAGACGGTTGGCTTCGCGCATCCGTTCGAGCACCCGGTCGAATTCGGGTCGGTCGACCAGCCATTCATTGCGCATCGCAAACAGCCGCCGGAACGGCTGGTTACAGAACGCCAGCGTCCGGTCCGCCGCGAACTGGACGACACCAGCCGACAGCCGATCGAGCAGCGCCCGCTGGGCTTCGCCAAAGCGCTTGATTCCCGTTCGCGCCTGCTCGAGCTCCTCGATATCGACCGCAAACCCGGCGATCCCACCGGTCGGTAGCGGCACATCGAACACCCGAAGCATCTTTCGGGTACCCTTGATCGTCGCGGGCACGGCCTGGCTCTGAGGGCGCTGCATATCGCGCGCTGCGATCGCGCTGGCGATCGGCCCGCGACCGCCCACTTCCTCGACCAGTTCGAGCCCGCGCGCGATCACGTCCTCGCCGTCGCGTCCTTCGACCGCATCGACATAGGCGGAATTGACCATCATCAACCGCAGATCTGGCCCACGATACCACATCGGTAACGGTGCCGCCTCGATCAGCCCGGTCAGCGCCTCAAAAGCATCGCGATAGCGCGCAGCTTCACTGCTCAAACGATCGATCTCGGCCTCACTTTCGCTTGCGTCAAAAACCCAAAGCACCACGCCCCCGGGCACCATCAGTTCACGCGGCGCGCGCTGGCCTTTGATCATCAAGGTGCGCGCCGATCCCTGCACGCGCACCGATCGCTGAAACGACCGCGCTGACTTTTGCGCCGCCTCGATATCATCGGTAAGCACGGCGAAATCCGCAGCATCGATGCCCGAATCGTCGCGTGACAGGTCAGCCAAGTCCCGCGGCGGTGGGGAGAGTCCAAGGCAGTCCGCCAGTCGATCGGGCATGGTCAGCCGGCCATCGGGGCGGATGATCAGCGATAACGCAGGCGCCGATGCGAGCATTGCCGATAGCCGATCATTTTCAACAAGCGCAGACTTGCCCTCTGCCCTAGCCTGCAATCCAATAAAGAGCGCCCAGCCTGCACCGACGATAAGCAGCGCCAGCACCGCACCGGCCAGCACCATGGCCAGCGCCGATGGTCCGATCATCGCACCTCTCCGGGCGCCGACACAGGCAAATGCTTCATCCTCCCGGCCTTATAACGCAGCGCGCGCAAGGGGAAGGCGGCAGAGTCGCAATAGCGCCACACAGCAAAAAGGGCCGCGCTCGTTCCCGAACGCGACCCCCTGCTGTCTGCCCGGTTGGGCGTGACCTTAGTAGCGGTAGTGGTCTGGCTTGAACGGTCCTTCGACCGGCACGCCGATATACCCTGCCTGCTTGTCCGAGAGCTTGGTGAGCTTCACACCGAGCTTTTCGAGATGAAGCGCCGCGACTTTTTCATCGAGGTGCTTCGGCAACACGTAAACGTCATTTTCGTACTGTTCGGGATTGGTGAACAATTCGATCTGCGCCAGCGTCTGGTTCGTGAAGCTCGCTGACATGACAAACGACGGATGGCCCGTTGCGTTCCCAAGATTCACCAAACGACCCTTTGACAGGATAATAATCTGCTTGCCGTCCGGGAATTCAACCAGATCGACCTGCGGCTTCACCTCGGTCCATTTGTAATTGCTGAGCGCCGCGATCTGAATTTCCGAATCGAAATGGCCGATGTTGCAAACGATCGACATCGGCTTCATCGCCTTCATATGATCGGCGGTGATCACATCCGCGTTGCCGGTTGCCGTCACGAAAATGTCCGAACGCGTCACCGCCTCTTCCATCGTCACGACTTCAAAGCCCTCCATCGCCGCCTGCAAGGCGCAGATCGGATCGATTTCGGTCACGAGCACGCGCGCGCCGCCGTTGCGGAGCGACTGGGCCGAACCCTTGCCGACGTCGCCGAAGCCGGCAACGGTCGCAACCTTGCCCGCGAGCATCACGTCGGTGCCGCGACGGATCGCGTCGACCAGCGATTCCTTGCAGCCATAAAGATTGTCGAACTTCGACTTGGTGACGCTGTCGTTCACGTTGATCGCGGGGAAAGGCAGCTCGCCCTTCTTGGCGATGGCATAAAGGCGGTGAACGCCGGTCGTGGTCTCTTCAGACACGCCCTTGATGTTCTTGACGGTCTCGGTGAGGTAGCCGGGCTTCTTGGCGATGAACGCCTTCACCGCGCGCTGCATTTCGACTTCTTCTTCATTCTCCGGCTCGGGGAACGAGTGACCGGCTTCGAGCTTGGCGCCCCACAAAGCGAACATCGTCGCATCGCCGCCATCGTCGAGGATCATGTTGCAGGTTTCATCGCCCCAATTGAAGATATCGCCGACATAATCCCAATATTCGGCAAGGCTCTCGCCCTTGATCGCGAAAACCGGCACGCCGGTTGCGGCGATCGCAGCGGCGGCATGATCCTGCGTCGAATAGATGTTGCACGTCGCCCAGCGAACCTGTGCGCCGAGCGCGGTCAGCGTTTCGATCAGCACGGCGGTCTGGATCGTCATGTGCAGCGATCCGGTGATGCGCGCGCCCTTCAGCGGCTGCGATGCGCCGAATTCCTCACGCAGCGCCATCAGGCCCGGCATTTCGGTTTCAGCGATGTTGATTTCCTTGCGGCCAAAATCAGCAAGGCTGATATCGGCGACAACATAATCGTTCTTTTCGAGCACAGTAGCCACTGACAGATCTCCAGCATGAACACGGGACGTGAATAGGGCGCGCCGGAAACTGCCGACGACCATCATTGCCCCCTAGCGATTACGTAACGACTCCGCAATCGAAACATAAAGATATCTTTATATGAGATTTCCGGCGGCGATGTCCCTGCCCAATTGCTGCCCCAGCTTCACGCCTGACCAGCACTGCTGGCCAACAATCGCGGATCGATACCGGCGCTGGAAAAAGCAGTGTTCCAGCGATGATCGGCAGCAACATCATAGATCAGGTCGGGAGTCGAAAAGGTGTTGAACCAGCCATGCCGGGTCATCTCGGAATCGAGCTGCCCCGCGCCCCACCCTGCATAGCCAAGCGACACTGACCAGCGCGAAGGGCCGCGCCCCTCGGCTATCGCTCGCAAAATGTCGATCGTGCCCGAAAGCGACCAGCGTCCGGCAACGTCGATCGTGTCCTGCCCGCCCCAATCATTGCTGTGGAGAACAAAGCCGCGCCCTGGCTCCACCGGTCCGCCAAAATGAACCGGCGCATCAGGTGCGGTACCAATATTGATATCGAATTGGTCAAGAATCTCGTGCAGCCCCAGATCCTCAATTTGTGCGCCAATGCCGATGCCCAGCGCGCCCTGCGCATCATGCGCGCACATCGCGATCACCGCGTGGTCGAACCGCGGATCGCTCATCCCAGGCATGGCGAGCAGGAACTGCCCGGTCAGATACAGCGGATCATTCATCGCCAAAGCTTACACGGGCACTGCCCCAAGGTCCAAAACTACCGGGCCAAGCACACCGTTTCTCGTCGTTGGGTGCGATAGGCGAGCGTGCCAACGAATAATCAGCGCAACCGCAACTGATGGCTTCAATCTGGACATTTTCCGGCCTAAAGCGTCCCCCATTGTTTCGATGCAGAGGATAAGCGGCATGACGATCAAGGTAGGCGAAAAGCTCCCCCCGGTGACAATCACCAAGGTCACCGAGCATGGCCCCGAAGCAATCGACACGACGAGCTATTTTGCCGGTCGCAAGGTGGCGCTGTTTTCCGTCCCCGGTGCGTTCACCCCGACCTGCTCGGCAAAGCACCTGCCAGGATTTCTCGACAAGGCGGAAGCTTTCAAGGCCAAGGGCGTCGATGAGATTGCCTGCACCGCCGTTAACGACGCCTTCGTGCTCGGCGCTTGGAGCAAGAGCAATGGCGCCGACGATACCATCACGATGCTGGCGGACGGCAATGCGGATTTTGCCAAGGCAGTCGACCTTGTGTTCGACGGATCGAAATTCGGGATGGGCACGCGCGGTCAACGTTATTCGATGCTGGTCGAGGACGGCGTCGTCACGCAGCTGAATATCGAGGGGCCGGGCGAATTCCGGGTCAGCTCAGCCGAACACATGCTCGAATCACTGTAATTTGGGTGGTAAGGTGGGAACATCAAGCAAGCGCTATCGTTGAGCCTGTCTACACCAATCTTCCAACTTAGGGATCCAGCCCATGAGCGATGAGACCATTCAGGACGCCATCACCAGCACCGGCCAGGACATTGCAAAGACGTTGCCAACCACCGCTGATCTGACAGCCGGGGCAAAGTCATTCCTCGAACGTGCGCAGGAAGCGATTGAGGATGCCGTCGAATCGACCGTCGAGGCGGTGAAGGAAAACCCAATCACCGCCGCTGCCATCGCGGCTGGCGTCGTCGCAGCGGCCGCCGGTGCGGCCTATGGGGTTAGCACCTTGCTCGATGACGATAAGGGAGACGCCAAAAGCGATCCCAATCTTGCCGAAAAGTCTTCCACGAAGAAGAAATGATCGAACCCGGTGCCGGGCATCCCCAACAGGGTGCCCGGCAAATGATCAAGGGCGCTCGTACGGCTGTCTTGCCAGCGTAGCAGTGGTGGATTAGCGCCACAGGATGAATAATGCTGCCGAAATCGTCGCCGCGCTCGATGCGCTCTACACTGCTTCTGTCGATCGCCTGCGCACCGCACTGACTGCTTATCTTCGCGATGGTACGGTGCCGCCAGCATCCATGCGGACTGACGGATCGTTCGCCTATCCCGAAATCCGCCTCACCTATCGTGGCCCCGATGCGCGGCCTACACCGCTTCGATCATTTGGTCGGTTAGTAACGGCTGGAGAGTACCGTATCTCGGTAACGAAGCCCGCCCAGTTCGCCGATTATCTGGTCGAACAGCTGAGCCTGCTGATCGAGGATTACGATGTGTCGGTTGAAGCCGGCGCTGGGCGGCAGGAAATTCCGTTTCCTTATGTGCTCGATGCGGGCGCCGCGCTGACGCTTGATGATGTATCGGCGACCGAACTTTCACGCCATTTCCCGGCAACCGAGCTTGCCTTTATCGGCGATGAAACCGCCGATGGTTTGCTGGCCAGCCATGATGGCATCCGGCCGCTCGCACTGTTCGATGCACTGCGCACCGATTTCAGCCTTGCCCGGCTACGCCATTACACGGGCACCCCGCCCGAACATGTGCAGCGCTATGTGCTGTTCACCAACTATCACCGCTATGTCGACGAGTTCGTCCGCTGGGCCGCCGGGCAGCTCGGCCCCGATGCCGACGGCAACCCCAGCCGTTTTTCGGCGCTTTCAGGGGCCGGCGGCATTTTGTTCAAGCAGGGCGACGATATTGAGGCGGTGCTTGCCGACACCAGCGCCTGGCGGCGGCACCAGATGCCGGCCTATCACCTGATGGCCGATGATCGCACCGGCATCACCTTGGTCAACATCGGCGTTGGACCGTCCAACGCCAAGACCATCTGCGATCATTTGGCCGTGGTGCGACCCGAAGCGTGGTTGATGATCGGTCATTGCGGCGGCCTGCGGCCCAGCCAGCGAATTGGCGATTATGTGCTCGCGCACGCCTATCTTCGCGACGATCATGTGCTTGATGATGTGCTGCCGCCCGAAATCCCCGTTCCGGCAATCGCCGAAGTGCAACAGGCGCTCGCTCGCGCAGCACAGACCGTGTCCGGCCAATCGGGCGACGAGTTGAAGCGCCGCCTGCGGACGGGCACGATTGTAACAACCGACGATCGCAACTGGGAGTTACGCTATTCGAAATCGGCGCTGCGTTTTTCACTCAGCCGGGCGGTCGGCATCGATATGGAATCGGCGACGATCGCGGCGCAAGGCTACCGGTTTCGTGTACCCTATGGCACCTTGCTCTGCGTGTCAGACAAGCCGCTGCACGGCGAATTGAAGTTGCCCGGTCAAGCCAACCGCTTCTATGAGCGCGCGATCGCCGAGCACATGAAGATCGGGATCGAAGCCTGCGAAGAGCTGCGCCGCGAGGGGGCGAAGCTTCATTCACGCAAGCTTCGCGCGTTCAACGAGCCGCCGTTCCGGTAGAGAAGGAAATCAGGTCGGCTGAGCCAGAGGGGATACTTTTCTAAGCCTTGGGCGGATCAGCAATCATTGCGGTAAAGCTTGCCTCGGCCGCAAGCGCGCCGTCGATCGTCGCTTTGCCGCTGAACTTGCAGACGCTCGACCGCTTTTGCACGAATTCGACGTGCAGCTTCAACAGGACGCCAGGCTCCACAGGTTTGCGGAACTTGGCATTCTCGATCGCCATGAAATAGACGAGCTTGCCTGACCCGGCGAGGCCAAGCGATTCAACTGCGAGGATGCCCGCCGCCTGCGCCAGCGCCTCGACGATCAGCACGCCGGGCATGATTGGTCGACCGGGGAAGTGCCCCTGAAAGAACCCTTCGTTGATCGTCACCGCCTTGATGGCCGTGATCGACTGGTCGAGGATGAGCTCCTCGACCCTGTCGACCAGCAACATCGGGTAACGGTGCGGCAGCGCCGCCATGACGCGCCCGATATCGAACGCGATTGGCGTCGCTGCCGAGTCTGCCTCGCTCACCGGGTTGGCGGAGTCGTCTTGGCGGGCTGCGTTGGGGCAGCACCCTGCGCCGGGGCAGCCTGATTCTGCTGTGGCGGCGTTACCGATACCGTCGTCAGCGTCGCATTCAGCTGTTGAAGTGCGGTCGGCGTGATATCGTTGACCGGATCAAACGCAAGCACGGTGCCGCGTGGCACCACAATATCGGCCTTGCGATCCTTGCGGATCTTTTCAGCCACCGGCACCAGCTTTTCGAGGATCTGATACTTCACATATTGATCGGCATACTGAATTTCCTGGCGCAGCGCGTTGAATTCCGTCTGCGCGGCATTCAGAGCATCCCGTGCCTGGCCAAGTGTCGCCTCGGTCGCAGGGGGCACCGTGCCATCAGGCTTGGCGATCTTCTTGGCGGCTTCAAGCTGTGTATTCCAGTTGTTGACAGCACCTTGCAGCTTTTCCTGCGCCGTCTTCAGCCGCGGTCCGAATTTGGTTTCGAGCTGCGAACTGCCGCTTTTGCCACCAAGGCTGTCTTTGTAGATCGTGTCGACATCCACCGTCAGCGTCTGAGCCGCGGCAGCCATTGGTGCCACTGCCGCGCCAGCGAGAAGGGTGAGCGCAATTGCTGCGCTTTTGAGTTGGATCTTCATTAAAAACTGGTCCCTACATTGAAAGTGATGAGCTTATCGTCATCGCCACGCTGCTTGAGCAGCGCGCGGGCTACGTTGATCCTAAGCGGTCCGAACGGCGAATTCCAGTTCACACCGATTCCCACTGTGAGACGGGGCGAGGCAGAATTACCGAGGAACCGCTCCAAAAACGGCGCGGTGGAGTTGGTGGCAACGGTGTTCACCGACGTCCCGTCACAGCTGCCGCCCAGCGTCGTCGAGAAACCGATATTGCAGGTCGTCAGCAACCCCGGATTGGTTGGATCATCGATGGGAGTCTGAAACACCTGGGTGGTCACATTGTTCACCAGCACCGTCACCGGGGTGATCAGCGGGAGCACGGTGACGCGCCCCGTCACCGGATCAGTCGATGTCGGGAACACGGCCGTGGGCAATGGCCGCGTCACCCCGAACAGCGCACCGAAATCCATGAAGATCGATGGCCGCAGGCCCAGTTCACGAACGCCTGCACCCAACGGGATTTCCAGCTCGGCGCGGCCCAGATAATAAGCCCGACCGCCCAACGGATCATCGATGAACTGGTTGCGTCCGTCGATCAGGGTCTGGTTGCCATCGGCATCGATACCAAATGACAGACGCTGCACGCGAGGGCCGACGCCGCGAATATCGAAGCCACGGAATTGCGGCTCACCAAGATAATAGCGATCGTTGATGCGGACCGCATCAATGCCTGGCCCACGGCCGCCTTCCAGTGGGTGAATGTAAGCCGCTTCAAAGCCAACCGAGAAGATGAAGCCAGAACCGACATTCCAATATTTGTCAGCATCCACTCGGCTACGGATATAACGGACATCACCGCCCAATCCCGCGACGTCCTGGCTGAAGATCACCCTGTTACCGGCACTCGGCCGCAACCGGCTGTTAAGGCTGTCATAGACCAGCGAATAGCCGATCGACGACGTCGCGCGATTGCCAATCGAGTCGCACAGGAAACGCCCTGCCTTCACGGGATCACAAATGCCGTTGGTGAAGAACTGCGTTTCATCAAGCCCGACCTGATCATAGGTAAAGCCGTAGCGACCCGACAGTGAGAGAAACTCGGTGATCGGGATACCAGCGCGGATCTGGAACCCCGTCGATAGCTGCGTAAATGTCGTCTGACGTTCGTTATTGTTGAAATTGAACGAGTTGAAATCGCGACGGAAGACATCGCCACCAATCGCAATCGTCTTGCCGAACAGATACGGCTCAGTGAAACCGAGCTCAACCGACTTGGAAAATTGCGAATAGCTGACGCTCGCGCGCAGTTCCTGGCCCTTGCCTCGGAAATTGCGTTGCTTGATCGATGCCTGAAGAATGAAGCGCTCAAGGCTCGAGAAACCGGCTGACAGGTTGAGTTCGCCGGTGGATCGTTCCTCGACATTGGTTTCAAGCACCACACGGTCGGGCGCTGAACCGGCCTTTTGCGTCACTTCCAGCTTTTCCTGGAAGAAACCGAGCGAATTGATGCGATCCTGCGAACGTTTGACGAGGAAGCTGTTGAACGCATCCCCTTCAGCCAGGCGAAGCTCACGGCGGACAACCTGGTCTTGCGTTACCGTGTTACCGTTAATGTCGATCCGCTCAACATAGGTACGCTTGGCTTCCGAAATATGGAAGTTGATCGTCATTGTCAGCGCTTCACGATCGGGCGTGAACTCCGGGTTCACCTCGGTAAAGGCATAGCCGAACAGCCCGGCCGTCTGGTTGATCGCGTCAACCGAGTCCTCGACCTTCTTGGCGTTGTACCACTGGCCCTTCTTGGCGACGAGCGATCCGGCGAGCTTTTTATTGTCGAAGTCGCGAATATCGCTGTCGACGGTGACGTCGCCGAATTTGTAGCGTTTCCCTTCCTGCACCACATAGGTGATGATGAAGTCCTTGCGATCAGGCGTCAGCTCGGCAACCGCAGACGTTACCTTGAACTCGACATAGCCCTCGGTCAGATAGAATTGCCGCAGCTTCTGCTGGTCATAGGCCAGCCGGTCCTGATCATAGCTGGTATTCGAGCTCAGAAACGTCGTCAGCCGCGCCTGCTTGGTCGCCATTTCGCCGCGCAGTTTGCCATCCGAAAACACCTCGTTGCCGATGATGTTGATCTGGCGAACCTTTGATTTCGGCCCCTCCGAAATCTCGAACACGATGTCGACCCGGTTCTGGTCGAGCGCGACCATTTTGGGGCTGATCGACGCGGCAAAACGGCCCTGGCGGCGGTATAGTTCGATAATGCGCGCAACATCGGCGCGAACGGCGGACCGGGTGAAAATCTGACGCGGAGCGAGCTTGATTTCCTTTTGGATCTTATCGCTCTTGAGCCGCTTATTGCCTTCCAGCAGCACGCGGTTGATGATCGGGTTCTCGCGCACCTTCAGGACGATCTCGCCTGACTGCGCGCCGTTGATCGTCACATCGGCAAACAGATCGCTGTTGAGCAGATCCTTGATCGCCTGATCGAGCGACTCGTTATTGAATGCCTGGCCGATGCGCAGCTTTGTATAAGACAGCACGGTATCGGATTCGATCCGCTGCGATCCATCGACCCGCAGCGACTTTATTACTTTCACCGGTGCATCGGGAACGGTCGTGGGAGCATCGGCGACAACACGGGTCTGCGTTTGGGCGAGCGCTACACCGGGCAAGGTGGATAGCATGGTGCCGGCCAGCAAAACCGCAACTGCGCGCACACCGAATTTGGAAACTTTGGTCGCTGTCACTATTTTACCCCAAACCGATATGTAAGCGTCACGGCGCGTATCGCCCTGCCCGAAGCAGATCAGCCAATCAACCCAGCCAACCGATTCCCCAACTGAGTCCACAGCCCCAGGCTGCCCA
>NZ_NCGB01000054.1:0-13928 GCF_002278865.1 Sphingomonas sp. 28-62-11
GAACTTCTCCAGCGGGGTGATGCCCGGTTCGATGACGATATAGGCTTCGAAATACAGCACGCGCTCAAGCTGCTTCAGCTGCATGTCGAGCAGCAGGCCGATGCGGCTCGGCAGCGACTTCAGGAACCAGATATGCGCAACCGGGGCGGCGAGCTCGATATGGCCCATCCGCTCACGGCGAACCTTCGACACGGTGACTTCAACGCCGCACTTTTCGCAGACGATGCCCTTGTACTTCATGCGCTTGTACTTGCCGCACAGGCACTCGTAATCCTTGATCGGGCCAAAGATGCGCGCGCAGAACAGGCCGTCACGCTCAGGCTTGAACGTGCGGTAGTTGATGGTCTCCGGCTTCTTGATCTCGCCGAACGACCACGACCGGATGCGATCCGGCGAGGCGATCCCGATCTGGATCTGGTCAAAGGTTTCCGGCTTGGCGACCGGGTTTGCGAAGTTGGTCAGTTCGTTCATTTCTCAATTCCTCGCTTGGCGGGAAAATTCATATCGGCTGGGGGAGGGGAGCACTGCCTACTGGAGGCAGTGCTCCTCCAATCACTCCGCCGCGATCACGACGCCGTCACTGTCGAACTGGTCGATCGACTTCAGTTCGACGTTCAGGCCCAGCGAGCGCATTTCCTTGACGAGCACGTTGAAGCTCTCCGGAATGCCGGCCTCGAAGCTGTCGTCACCCTTGACGATCGCTTCGTAAACCTTGGTGCGGCCGACCACGTCATCGGACTTCACCGTCAGCATTTCCTGCAAGGTGTATGCGGCACCGTAGGCCTGCAGCGCCCAGACCTCCATTTCACCGAAACGCTGGCCACCGAACTGCGCCTTACCACCCAGCGGCTGCTGGGTAACGAGCGAGTAGGGGCCGATCGAGCGGGCATGGATCTTGTCGTCGACCAGATGGTGGAGCTTGAGCATGTAAATGATGCCCACGGTCACCTTGCGATCGAACATCTCACCCGTGCGGCCGTCGAACAGCTCGGACTGACCCGATGTTTCGAGCCCGGCGAGCGCCAGCATGTCGGACACGTCCTTCTCGCGCGCACCGTCGAACACGGGGGTGCCCATCGGGATACCCGTCTTCGAATATTCGGCGAGCTCGGCGATCTGGTCACCATCGCGGGCGTTGATATCATCGGCATATTGCGGACCGTAGATTTCAAGCAACCGATCCTTGACCGGGGTCGGCATGGCACCGCCCTTGGCATCCGGATTGGCTTCACGCCATTCTTCCAGCGCCTGGTGGACCTGCTGGCCCAGATTGCGCGCTGCCCAGCCGAGATGCGTCTCGAAAATCTGCCCCACGTTCATGCGCGAAGGCACGCCGAGCGGGTTCAGCACGAGATCGACCGGTGTCCCATCGGCGAGGAACGGCATGTCCTCCGCCGGCAGGATGCGGCTGATGACGCCCTTGTTGCCGTGACGGCCGGCCATCTTGTCGCCTGGCTGCAGCTTGCGCTTCACCGCGACGAACACCTTGACCATCTTGAGCACGCCGGGTGGCAGCTCGTCGCCCCGCTCCAGCTTCTCGCGGCGATCATGGAACTTGTCCTGGATCAGCTTGACGGCATCGTCATACTGGCCCTTCACCGCTTCGAGATCGCTCTGCACCTTGTCGTCGGCAACCGCGAACTTCCACCATTCGTGGCGATCGACGCTGTCGAGCAGGTCGCCGTCGATGACGACGCCCTTCTTCTGGCCCTTCGGCACGGCAGTCGCGGTCTGGCCAACCAGCATTTCGCGCAACCGGCTCCAGGTCGCCCGGTTCAGAATCGAACGTTCGTCGTCCGAATCCTTCTTCAAGCGCTCGATTTCCTCGCGCTCGATGGCCATCGCGCGCTCGTCCTTGTCGATGCCGTGGCGATTGAAGACGCGAACCTCGACGACGGTCCCCGCAACGCCCGGCGGCAGGCGCAGCGAGGTGTCACGCACGTCCGATGCCTTTTCACCGAAGATGGCGCGGAGCAGCTTTTCTTCCGGCGTCATCGGCGATTCACCCTTGGGGGTGATCTTGCCGGCCAGAATGTCGCCCGGCTCCACTTCGGCGCCGATGTACACAATGCCCGCTTCGTCGAGGTTGCGGAGCGCTTCCTCGCCGACGTTCGGGATGTCGCGGGTGATGTCCTCTGGCCCGAGCTTGGTATCGCGCGCCATGACTTCGAATTCCTCGATATGGATCGAGGTGAAGACGTCGTCCTTGACGATGCGTTCGCTGATGAGGATCGAATCCTCATAGTTATAGCCATTCCACGGCATGAACGCGACGAGGCTGTTGCGACCCAGCGCGAGCTCACCGAACTCGGTCGACGGACCGTCGGCGATGATGTCACCGGCCTTGATTACGTCGCCCACCTTCACCAGCGGACGCTGGTTGATGCAGGTGTTCTGGTTCGAGCGCTGGAACTTCATCAGCGTGTAGATGTCGACGCCGGACTTGCCGGCCTCGACTTCGCCGGTGGCGCGGATGACGATACGGGTCGCATCGACCTGATCGACAATGCCCGAACGCTTGGCACCGATCGCCGCACCCGAATCGCGGGCGACAGTTTCTTCCATGCCGGTGCCGACGAACGGCGCTTCGGCACGCACGAGTGGCACTGCCTGGCGCTGCATGTTCGATCCCATCAGCGCGCGGTTGGCGTCATCGTTTTCCAGGAACGGAATCAGCGATGCCGCGACCGAGACGAGCTGCTTGGGGCTGACGTCCATCAGCGTGATGTTGTCAGGGATCGCCATCAGGAATTCGCCCGCCTGACGCGACGAGACGAGTTCTTCCTGGAAGCGGCCTTCGCTGTCGAGATCGGCGTTGGCCTGCGCGATCGTGTGTTTGGCCTCTTCCATTGCCGACAGGTACACGACGTCGTCGGTGACCTTGTGGTCGACGATCTTGCGGTATGGCGTTTCGATAAAGCCGTACTTGTTGACACGGCTGAACGATGCCAGCGAGTTGATCAGACCGATGTTCGGGCCTTCCGGCGTCTCAATCGGGCAGATGCGGCCATAATGCGTCGGGTGAACGTCGCGGACTTCGAAGCCTGCGCGCTCACGCGTCAAGCCACCTGGTCCAAGTGCCGACACGCGGCGCTTGTGGGTGACTTCGGACAGCGGGTTGGTCTGATCCATGAACTGCGACAGCTGCGACGAGCCGAAGAATTCGCGCACTGCCGCAACCGCTGGCTTGGCGTTGATCAGGTCGTTCGGCATGACGGTCGAGACGTCGACCGAGCTCATCCGCTCCTTCACGGCGCGCTCCATACGGAGCAGGCCGACGCGGTACTGGTTTTCGAGCAACTCGCCGACCGAGCGCACCCGGCGGTTACCGAGATTGTCGATATCGTCGATTTCGCCCTTGCCGTCCTTCAGGTTGACGAGCGTCTTGACGACTTCGAGAATGTCCTCGGTGCGCAGCGTGGTCACCGTGTCCTCGACGTCGAGGTCAAGGCGCATGTTGAGCTTCACGCGGCCAACCGCCGACAGATCGTAGCGATCGGGATCGAAGAACAACCCGCTGAACAGCGACTCTGCGGTTTCGAGCGTCGGCGGTTCGCCGGGGCGCATCACGCGGTAAATGTCCGACAGCGCCTGCTCGCGCTCCTCGGCCTTGTCGGCCTTCAGCGTGTTGCGGATCCACGGACCCGTTGCGACGTGATCGATGTCGAGCAGCTCAATCCGATCGATTCCTGCCTTGTCGAGCAGTTCGAGATTCTCGGCCGACACTTCGTCGCCGGCTTCGATATAGATCTGGCCGGTCGACTCGTTGATCAAGTCGTACGCCGAATAGCGGCCGAAGATTTCCTCGGTCGGGATCAGCAGGTCGGTCAGGCCGTCCTTGGCTGCCTTGTTGGCGGCGCGCGGCGAAATCTTCTGGCCGTTGGCGAACACGATCTCACCGGTCTTGGCGTCGATGATGTCGTACATCGGCTTCTGGCCACGCCAGTTTTCCGCCTGGAACGGGATGATCCAACCACCCTGGCCGCGAACGAACGTCACGCGGTTGTAGAAATGGTTGAGGATTTCCTCACTGGTCAGGCCGAGCGCATAAAGCAGCGCCGTCACGGGCAGCTTGCGCTTGCGATCGATACGGACGTTGACGATGTCCTTCGCGTCGAACTCGAAATCGAGCCACGAACCGCGATAGGGGATGACGCGTGCAGCGAAGAGGTATTTGCCCGATGCGTGGGTCTTGCCGCGATCATGATCGAACAATACGCCCGGCGAGCGGTGCATCTGGCTGACGATGACGCGTTCGGTGCCGTTGATGATGAAGGTGCCGTTGCCCGTCATCAGGGGCATGTCGCCCATATAGACGTCCTGCTCCTTGATATCGAGCACCGAGCGGGCTTCGGTATCGGCATCGACCTCGAACACGATCAGGCGCAGCGTCACGCGCATCGGTGCCGCATAAGTGATCCCGCGCTGGCGGCATTCCTCGGTATCGAACTTGGGGGGCTCGAGCTCATAATTGACGAAATCGAGCTCGGCCGTGCCGGCGAAATCGCGGATCGGGAACACGCTGCGCAGCGTCTTTTCCAGGCCGGAGACATAGCCGATCGAAGGATCGGACCGCAGGAACTGTTCGTAGGATTCGCGCTGAACCTCGATCAGGTTCGGCATCTGCACCACTTCGTGGATATTGCCGAAAACCTTGCGGATGCGGCGCTTTGCAGTGCCGCCTTCAAATGCCTTGGTCGCCATGGAGTTTTTTGCCTCAATCAGCCAATATTATCGGGCACGCCAGAGACACAAAAAGCCGCGCGTCCCCATTGGTAGCGGGAACCGCAGCTTGCAGCGTCTCTGAAATCACGACTTTCTATACGATCGAGGTGCTGCGCGACGGCGCCTCATTTCCCGAAAGCTGTGATTGAATACGCCAACTAGGGTTGGCGGCTGGGGATGTCAATCTGTCCGCCAATCTGCCGCGATCGAGAGTCGCCGGACGGTCCCGCATCCTGAAAATGTGCCGTTTCACCACATCGATCCTCAGATGATGGGCTGTCTGCGGGCGATAAATCGCTAGGAAAGGCGCGTGGATACGATCGAATCGACTGTTGTGCGCCAAACCAAGCTGAGGATGATGCTGGCCCGCCGCCCGCTTTCGTCTGGCCTTGTGGGTGCCATGCTCGCCACTGCAGGCTTGGCGGTACCCGTTGCAGCGGGAGCGATGCCGATCGGGCAGGATGTGCCGGGGTTGGAGGGTGTCACCGTCCCGCCGGTCGCCGCAACGCCAACACCAACCGCGAGCCCCACTCGTTCACCGCGGCGTGGCCTGCCGCCGCCCGATGTCGTGCCAGAGCCTGAACTGGGGCCGATTGGCCTTGGCCTGCCGATTGATGCCCGCTCACCAGCATCGCGCGGGCGCGGGGGTGCGCCAACGGCCTTGCCAACACCAACGCCGTCACCAACAGCGCAGCCGGTCTTGCCTGATGAGAGCGTTGCGCCGGCAAATGAGCCGGGGCAAATTGACCAATCGAAGCCTGAATCCGCGCCAAGCCCGGTCCCAAGTCCGATAGCTGATGAGCCAAACCGACAGCCAGGTCCTTCAGCGGTTGAACTCGATACGGCGTTTCTATGGGCCGGCGGCGCGGCACTGGTTACGCTGTTGTTGGTTGGCGGGCTAATCGCGTGGCGTCGCCGCCGACCCGAAGCAAAAGCCGCCCCACGAACCGAAAATCAGCCAGTGCCAGTGCCGCCGCTGGTGCCTTACCCCGAACCGGCAATCCAGCCACCGCCACCGCCGCCAGTATCGCCGCCTGCGCCGTCGATGTTGCGGCGTGAGCCGGTGGCGCCGCCAGCTTCACCTGCGATTCCCCGCGTCGCAGCGCCGGTCCTGCGCCCCTGGCTGGAGATCGAATTCATCGCCCGTCGCGCCGGCACCAATCTGACCAGCGCGTCGGTCGATTTTGAACTGGCAATCCACAATATTGGCACGGTTGCCGCAACCGACGTCCGCATTCTCGTCCAGCTGCTAACCGCCAATCCCCACCAGAACGCCCAGCTCCAAACGGTATTCGATCGCCCGACCGATCAGCCGATCATGGCACCTTTCGGGCTAGATCCGGATGATACCGCGCGGATCAACGCGGTCGGCACGCTAGGGATCGAAAAAATCAACCGGCTGGAACTGGAGGGGCGGCCGATGTTCATCCCGATTATGGCCGTGCGCACGGTGTACAACTGGGCGAGTAATCGCGGCCAGCCGGGTGCGACAGCAAACGCCTATATTCTGGGTGTCGGGCGTGAAGGACAGGAAAAGATGCAACCGCTGTGGCTAGATACAGGGCCGCGCATGGCCGATCGCATCACCTATCGGTTGCACGAAATTGGCGTGCGGCGGTAAACAAAAAAGGGCGACCCGATCGGGCCGCCCTTGATTGTCATCGAACGGGGATTGGCACGCCCACCCCCTGTTGCGAGAATTACTTGAGTTCGACGGTCGCGCCGGCTTCTTCGAGCTGCTTCTTGATCTTTTCGGCTTCGTCCTTCGACACGCCTTCCTTGACGGCCTTTGGTGCCGATTCCACCAGCGTCTTGGCTTCGGTGAGGCCGAGGCCGGTCAGGGCGCGGACTTCCTTGATGACGTTGATCTTCTTGCCACCGTCGCCGGTCAGGATCACGTCGAATTCAGTCTGCTCTTCGGCTGCAGGTGCTGCTGCCCCGCCGCCGGCACCAGGTGCTGCAACCGCAACGGCGGCTGCGGCGCTGACGCCCCACTTTTCTTCAAGCATCTTCGACAGCTCAGCGGCTTCGAGGACGGTCAGTTCGCTCAGGCTCTCAACGAGCGCGTTCAGGTCTGCCATGTGTATTCTCCAGTTCGGGGCCCGAAAAATCTGCGGCACCCCATCGTTGTCAGGTCAAAAAACGGATGCCCGAAAATCAGGCTGCTTCCTTCTCCGCATAGGCGGAAAGAACGCGCGCAAGCTGCGCTGCCGGGGCCTGCGTGATCGTCGCCAGCTTGGTTGCCGGGGCAACAAGCAGACCGAGGATCTTGGCACGCAGTTCATCCAGCGAGGGCATCGTGGCGAGTGCCTTCACACCGTCAACGTCAAGGACGGTCGCGCCCATTGCCCCACCCACGATTTCGAACTTGTCGTTCGTCTTCGCGAATTCCACGGCCACCTTGGCGGCCGCGACGGGATCAATCGAGGTGGCAAGGCCTACCGGCCCGGTGAGCATATCGCCCAGCGAGAGATAGTCGGTGCCATCGAGCGCGATCTTGGCAAGCTTGTTCTTCGAGACCTTGTAGCTCGCCCCGGCTTCGCGCATTTTCGTCCGCAGCACAGATGACTGTGCAACGGTCATGCCGAGGTTGCGGGTCACGACGACCACGCCGACTTCGGCAAAACTGCGGTTCAGCTCGGCAACGAGTTCGGACTTTTCAGCACGATCCATGCCATTCTCCACGTGTTTGAACAGGCCGCCTAAGCGACCTGCCCGGTTCAAACCGGACGCAGGGGACTATCCCCAGCATCCAGGGTGTCCATTCGATGGGGCATGGGAAACTGACCGCGTGAGCGACAGCAAACCGTCACGAGCACAAAGGCTGCGTGAGCGGAAAGAATTCCATTCCCCGTCTCGGCAGGAAATTAAGGCCGGAGGATTCCGGCCACCTACTGTCTCGGACGGCAACCTGGCTGGCGCGAGCGCTGGCCAAGTGATGGCGTGCGGATAGCGGTATCGTCGCAAAAGTCAATTGCTGCGCGATCGTCCAGCACGCGCGGCAATTGTGCAGTGTGACGCGCTGGCAACGCTTGCTGAGTGGCGCGATCCGCCGTCGCGCGTCATAGGATCAACTGATCGGGAAGCGAGGCCAAGCAAAGTGGCGGACGATGCAGATGCACTGCGGGCAGAGATCCGTGCCTGCCGCGTATGCGCTGAGGCGCTGGCTGCCGGACCGCGGCCGATTGTGCAGTTCAGCGCGATGTCGCGGATCGTGATCATCGGCCAGGCCCCCGGCACACGCGTGCATGAAAGCGGGGTTCCGTGGGATGATGCGAGCGGCGAAAGGCTGCGTGACTGGACGGGCCTGTCTCAGGACCTTTTCTATGATCCGGCCATCGTCGCGCTGGTGCCGATGGGGTTTTGCTATCCGGGGACGGGCGCCTCGGGCGATTTGCCGCCACGCCCGGAATGCGCGCCATTATGGCATGATCGGGTGCTCGCGCTGCTCCCTGACGACCGGCTGACCCTGCTTGTCGGCCAATATGCGCAATCGCGTTATCTCGCACCGCGCGGCAAGCAGACGATGACGGCGGCGGTGCGCGGCTTCGCCAGCCATGGCGGGGCGATCTTCCCGCTGCCCCATCCGTCGTGGCGCAGCACGGGTTGGATGCAGAAAAACCCTTGGTTCGAGGCCGATGTTCTCCCGGTGTTGCGCGACGAAGTTCGAGCGCGGCTCGATTAGACCGAGCGAATGACCGAGCCTTGCCTTGGGCCGTGTCGCATCGCAAAGAGTCGGTCGTGGAAATGAAGGGACGATCGGCGCATGACGACAGCAAATTTGCCTCTGGCGATCATCACAGGGGCATCGTCCGGCGTTGGCCTTTATGCGACAGCGTCGCTGATTGAGCGCGGCTGGCATGTCATCATGGCGTGCCGCGATCTGAACAAGGCCGCAGCGGCAGCGACCGGGCTTGGCCTGCCCAAGGATCGATATGACCTTGTCCATCTCGATCTCGCGTCGTTGGAATCGGTGCGCGGTTTCGCGGCGGCGTTTCGCGCCAGTGGCCGTCCACTTGATGCGCTGGTATGCAATGCCGCGACCTATCTGCCGCTGCTGAAGGAACCCGCCCGTTCACCCGAGGGATATGAACTAAGCGTTGCGACCAATTATCTCGGTCATTTTCTGCTCGCCAACCTGATGCTCGACGATCTGAAGCGAGCTCCCGCGCCGCGGCTTGTAACGCTTGGCACCGTCACCGCGAATTCCGAGGAATTCGGCGGCCGCATCCCCATTCCCGCACCTGCCGATCTCGGCAATTTCGAAGGGTTCGAGGCAGGTTTCAAGGCACCGATTGCGATGATCGACGGCAAACCCTTTAAAGCGGGTAAGGCGTATAAGGACAGTAAGCTCTGCACGATGATGATGAGCCGCGAGCTCCATGCGCGGTTCCATGACAAGTCCGGGATCATCTTCAGCACGCTCTACCCGGGTTGTGTCGCGGAAACGCCGCTGTTTCGCAACGCGCCGAAGCTGTTCCAGAAGATATTCCCCTGGTTCCAGAAAAACATCACCAAGGGCTATGTCTCACAGCCGCTGTCGGGCGACCGGGTCGCGCAGGTGGTGGCAGACCCAGATTTCACGCAGTCCGGCGTGCACTGGAGTTGGGGCAACCGTCAGCAGGAAGGTCGTGCCGCCTTTGCGCAAAGCCTGTCGAGCAAGGCGACCGATACCACTCGATCGCAGCGGTTATGGGCGCTGAGCGAGCGTCTCGTGGGGCTGGCCTGAACGCCCGGCGCAACAGTGACTTATTTCTCCGCAGTTTCATGGGAACATGCTATGATCCTGCGGCGTTAGAACGAAACAGCGCATTCTCACATTGCTCTGCCGGGGATGGCTTTCGCGCCGCGAGCCTCCGGTCCCCAAGAAAGGGGGCCATTTTGTCGAATAGCCGGCCACTCCATCCCGAAGTATTGAACGGGCTGGCGTTGGCGTTGATCACGGCATCCGAAGTGCCATCGCTCTTGATTGACGACAATCTGGTGGTGAAGGCAGCCAGTAGGTCGTTTTGTGATGCGTATTTGCGGGACGATGCCGATTTGATCGGCATGAAGTTGGCGGCAGTCGGCGCAGGCCAATGGGCGACGCCCCAGCTTACCACATTATTGCGCGCTACCGCAGCAGGCAGTACCGAAATCGGTCCCTATGAAATGGATGCGCACTTCGCCGACACTGGCGATCGCAAGCTGGTCCTCACCGCCCGCCATCTCGATTACGGCGATACCGAGACGGTGCTGATTATTTTGACGATCAGCGACGTTACTGAGATGCGGTTGGCATTGAAGGCGAAGGATGATCTGCTTCGCGAGAAGACCATCCTCCTGCAGGAACTGCAGCACCGCGTCGCCAACAGCCTGCAGATCGTCGCCAGCGTGTTGCTGCTGAGCGCTCGCCGGGTCCAGTCGGAGGAAACCCGCGTCCATCTCCGTGATGCGCATCAGCGCGTCATGTCCGTCGCTGCCGTGCAACGTCAGTTGGCGGTGTCGAGCATTGGCGACGTCAAGATCGCCAATTACCTCACCGATCTGTGCGCCAGCCTGGGCGCGTCGATGATCCGCGATCACGACCAGATTTCGATTGCGGTCGAGGTCGATGACAGCATGGCAACGGCGGACACATCGGTCAGCCTGGGGCTGATTGTCACTGAACTGGTGATCAACGCGCTGAAACACGCCTTTCCGAGTCATCGGCGCGGCACGATCAAGGTCGGTTATGAATCGCTTGGGGACGCTTGGGCGCTAACCGTAGGCGATGACGGGGTTGGCATGCCGACTGGCGACAATGTTCCCGAACCGGGCTTGGGCACGAGCATCATCGAGGCACTGGCCAAACAGCTAAAGGCCAAGGTTGAGATAACGGATCTCAACCCCGGTACCCAGGTTTCGATCATCCACGCCTGATTTTGGCGGCGGTTACGCCCCGGCGCGTTCGGCGGTCCAGTTGGCGATGCCGCGCCGGGCATCCTGCACGAAACGCGATCGCCGCACGCCTTCGAGAAACAAACCGCCGACGATCTTGCCGATGATGCCCACCGGCCGTTTGAACTGGATCAGCAGCACAATCCGGGTCTCATCGGTGTCGTTGCGGACTTCGTGGTTGACGACATCGTCGAAGATCAGCGCTTTGCCCTCTTCCCAATGCACCCATTCGTCGATCACGCGCATCCGGCAATTGGCGCTGTCCTTGGGCACCTGGATGCCAAGATGGCAGGTCAGGAAAGCCTTGGTGACGCCCGTATGCGGCGGAATATGCGTGCCCGGAACCAGAATCGAGAAGAAGGCCGAGTTGAGCCCGGGGATGCGCTCGACAATCTCCGTCGTTCGCGGGCATTTCGCGCAATTGGCGGGATCGCGGTACCGATAGCCGATCAGGAACAGCGATCGCCAGCGCCCGGCTGGCGCGATTCGGCGATGATCGGGGGAGATGGTGGCGAGTGGGGGTACTTTTTCCAGATCATTCAGTGCGGCCATCGCCTCGTCACGAATGATTTCCCAATTGCTCTCGACCATCTTCACCCAGGGGAAGATCGAGGTGTCGACGATCGACGGATTTCCGATCTTCGAAGAGGCGACGATCCAGCGGTTCGTCTTGGGCTGGATCCATTTGCCAAACCGCATGATCAGCGGCTTTTTCGGCACCAGGGCAGAGCTGGGGGGCAGAGTGGCATCGATGGCGTCGGGAATGACGTCCGGCGTAACGGTATCCATCGGATGATGTGCCTGGTCCACGCTGAAACGTCCTTGCAATCTGAACTCTGACGGATGGCGCTAGCGGCCAATTCCGGCGATCATGCGGCGCCTATTGCCTCAACGTACCCGAAGTGAACAGGGCCAAATCAATCCAGCGCGAAAAGCAAAAGGGCCGGGGTTGCGCCCCGGCCCTTCAACTTCTTCGATTAATCGAAGCGCGCGTTAGGCGCCGATATCAGCAGTATCGACCTTCACGCCAGCGCCCATCGTTGAGCTGACCGCGATCTTGCGGACATATTTGCCCTTGGCACCCGTCGGCTTGGCCTTCACTACGGCGTCGACCAGCGCGTCGAAATTGCGACGCAGGTCTTCCTGGGTGAAGCTCGCCTTGCCGAGGCCGGCATGGATGATGCCTGCCTTTTCGACGCGATATTCGATCTGACCGCCCTTGGCTGCCTTCACGGCTTCAGCAACGTTCATCGTCACAGTGCCGAGCTTCGGGTTCGGCATCAGGCCCTTGGGACCCAGCACCTTGCCGAGGCGTCCGACGACGCCCATCATGTCCGGCGTCGCGATGCAGCGATCGAAATCGATCGTGCCGCCCTGAACGAGCTCCATCAGGTCTTCGGCACCGACAACGTCTGCGCCTGCTTCGCGGGCTTCGTCAGCCTTGGCACCCTTGGCGAACACGCCGACGCGCACCGTCTTTCCGGTACCGGCAGGCAGGGTGACCACGCCACGGACCATCTGGTCGGCGTGGCGAGGGTCAACGCCCAGGTTCATCGCGATTTCGATCGTCTCGTCGAACTTCGAGGTGGCATTGGCCTTGGCCAGCGCAATCGCTTCGTTGATGTTGTACAGCTTTTCGCGGTCAACGGCGGTCGCCAGCGTCTTTGCTTTCTTGGTCAGCTTGGTCATCGGATCAGCCCTCCACCACTTCGAGGCCCATTGCGCGGGCGCTGCCTTCGATGATGCGGGTTGCCGCTTCGATATCGTTGGCGTTCAGGTCCTTCATCTTGGTCTGCGCAATCTCGGTCAGTTTCGAGCGCGCAATCTTTCCAGCCGAAACCTTGCCCGGCTCCTTCGAGCCCGACTTCAGGTTCGCAGCCTTCTTGATGAGGAAACTGGCGGGCGGCGTCTTCGTTTCGAACGAAAAGCTGCGATCAGCATAAACGGTGATGATCGTGGGGATCGGCATGCCCGATTCCAGATCGCCCGTCGACGCGTTGAACGCCTTGCAGAATTCCATGATGTTCACGCCGCGCTGACCCAATGCGGGGCCGATTGGCGGGGAGGGGTTGGCCTTGCCTGCAGGCACCTGCAGCTTGATATAGCCGGTAATCTTTTTTGCCATTCTTCTCACTCTGTCAGGGGGCGGCCGCGATTAGCGGTTCACCCCGTTCAAGTTTAGCGGTTCAAGCGCCCCGGATCGGATCCGAAGCTCCCGCGCGAATTCCATTGCTTTAGCGTTGGAAGAGCGGGCGCATAGCGCAAGGCGGATCACGCCGCAACGAAGGATTTGCTATCAGTCCGTCAAGAACGTCACCGCGTGGCGCGTTCTGGCACGGCTTGCACGCGCCCCCATATTACGGTCTGCTCACTGAAACTCGCTACAATGGAGATCCGCCATGGCCGACGCCCCTGAAGCCCTCGCCAACCAGCCCGCCGGTTATGTGCCTCCCGCCATCTGGACATGGGAGCCCGGCAATGGCGGCCAGTTTGCCAACATCAACCGCCCCATTTCAGGCGCGACGCATGAGAAGGTGCTCCCCATCGGCAAGCACCCGATCCAGCTTTACTCGCTGGGGACGCCGAACGGGATAAAGGTAACGATCATGCTCGAAGAGCTGCTCGCCGCCGGCCACGCGGGCGCGGAATATGATGCCTGGCTGATCAAGATCGGCGAGGGCGACCAGTTCGGCAGCGGCTTTGTCGATATCAACCCGAACTCGAAAATCCCGGCCATGGCCGATCATTCGGTCGATCCGGTGCTCCATCTGTTCGAAAGCGGATCGATGCTGTTTTACCTGGCGGAGAAGTTCGGCGCGTTCCTGCCGACGGATCCGCATAAGCGTGCCCAGACGATGAACTGGCTGATGTGGCAAATGGGCTCGGCCCCGTTCCTGGGCGGCGGCTTTGGGCATTTTTACGCCTATGCGCCGTTCAAGATTCAATATGCGATCGATCGCTATGCGATGGAGGTGAAGCGCCAGCTCCACGTACTCGATACGCATCTGGCAAAGCACGAATTCATGATCGGCGATGAGTATACGATCGCCGATATGGCGATCTATCCTTGGTACGGCGCGGGCATCCGCGTAGCTTACAACGCCCGCGAGTTTCTGAGCATTGATGACTACAAGCATGTCCAGCGCTGGACCGACCAGATCGGCGCTCGCGAGGCGGTTGAGCGCGGATCGCGCGTGAACAGGATGCCCTGATCGAGCCGGATGTCCTTGCCTTGCGGGAAGCGCGACAATGGCGTGACCAGCAGGCGCTCCATGCCGAGCGCC